>NZ_WKFA01000007.1:0-170592 GCF_021605325.1 Pseudomonas sp. PA-7-1E | reverse complement strand
ATAGGAACCGAGTGTTGGCTGCATGAAATACCCGTTTAAAAGGCTAGATCTGGTGCTCACTTAAATTTGAGTGCACACGATGTCTTGGCTTTGCGGGGCTGGGTAGATGACATGGCCGGACGGTTACGCTTCCCCTACCCTTAGTCCAGAGTGGCGTCTCCTGATCATCACGGGCTTCTGTGGTGGGCTTACTACCTTCTCTACATTTTCAGCCGAAACGGTTGCCTTGATTCAGGAGGGCAGACTGGTATGGGCGCTTGGCTCAATTTCGTTGCACGTTGCAGGCTCGTTAGCGATGACCGCTGCCGGGCTTCTGTCCTACCAAATGATTGGTACTCGCTGAGGAGATAGAAATGAAAGGCTATATGGTCGTTTTCTTCACCCAACAAAACCGTCGTTATCAGGGAAAGATGCTAGGCGAATGGATCGTCGACGTGGCTAAAGAAATGGGGTTGCGAGGCGCCACGCTCTGCACCGGAATCGAAGGGTTTGGGCACACAGGAAAACTGCATTCATCGCACTTTTTTGAGCTGGCGGATCAACCCACGGAGATTCGCTTTGCAATCACGGAAGATGAGGCAAAACGATTGTTCAAACGATTGGACTCTGAGGAAATATCGGTGTTTTTCACGAAGACGCCAATCGAGATGGGCACCCTTGGAAAAACACCTTCCAGCTCAACACCCTCCACAACTTCGGAGCTATGAACATGAGCTACGCGGACATCCCAGCTGGCAACGCCATCCCCGATGACTTTTTCACCGTTATCGAGATTCCTGCAAACCACTTGCCGATTAAGTACGAAGTGGACAAGCCGAGCGGACAAATTTTTGTTGACCGCTTCCTCAGCACGCCGATGTTCTACCCGGCCAACTACGGGTTTATCCCGAACACGCTGAGCGACGATGGCGATCCGCTGGACGTCCTGGTGGTTTGCCTATATCCCGTCTCACCTGGAGTTGTCATCCGCAGTCGCCCGGTTGGTGTGATCTACATGACGGATGAAGCTGGTGCGGATGCCAAGGTGATCGCAGTGCCTCATGAAAAACTTAGTTCAATGTACACCGACGTGAAAGAGTGCTCAGACCTCCCTGCGTTACTCCTCGCACAGATCCAGCACTTCTTCGAAAACTACAAAGCATTGGAGCCGGGTAAGTGGGTGAAGATGGGGCGTTGGGGGAGCGCGGATGAGGCGCGGGAAGAGATTCGCAAGTCGGTAGCGGCGTATATCCCCAAATAGGCTTACTCCAGATTCAAATGCCACTGTCGTAGGATCGCGCTGAGGTGCGTGCATTTATGCTGGGCCTCAGTTGCTTCAATCATCAAATATCCGAGGAGCCACACGCCTGTAAAGAAGGATCGATGCTCGCTCGCCTAGTGAGGCTATGTGCTTGGAGCGCGCTCCTACGTTTCATGAGCGAGCCCGTGCCTGGGAACACACTGAAGGCTGATTAAGGCTCGGTGTAAATCGTTACAGGCTATGTGCCCTGCCGCGCTGGTAAACCTCGGATGTTAAAATAATCGCTTTGGATCAAAGCGCAAGGACACTGATGACTCATAGTAGAGCTCCCGCAGAAACCCCTAGAGCAGCCGCGATTCTGGCTCGCTTCCTATCGTCGGAATCCGCTGGCGGTCTTGTACTGATGGGCGCAGCACTCGCGGCCCTAATCGTGGCGAACTCGCCTCTCTCGCAAGGTTATTTTGCCGCCTTGCACAGTGTCTGGTTGGGCATGTCTGTGGAGCATTGGGTCAATGATGGCCTCATGGCCATCTTCTTCCTGATGGTCGGCCTAGAGATCAAAAGAGAGGTTCTGGCAGGTGGGCTTTCTACTTGGGGCCAGCGCGCCCTGCCGGGGTTTGGTGCTTTAGGTGGCATGGTTGTGCCTGCGCTGATCTACATCGCAATCAACTGGGGTAATTCTGAGACTTTGAAGGGGTGGGCTATCCCAGCCGCTACCGACATCGCATTCGCCTTGGGCGTCTTGTCGTTGCTGGGGAGGCGAGTCCCTACGTCGCTGAAGGTCTTCCTCGCCGCCTTGGCGATCATTGACGACCTGGGTGCTGTAGTCATCATTGCCTTTTTCTACACCTCTGGTCTTTCCATGCCGATGTTGCTGGCATCGCTTGCAACCTTGGCCATTCTGATCGCAATGAATCGATTGGGCGTCAGACGATTGTTCCCGTATCTGCTGGTAGGTGGTGTGCTGTGGTTCTTCGTGCTGCAATCGGGAGTGCACGCCACCCTTGCGGGTGTCGCTGTAGCGCTGTGCGTTCCAATGGGTAAGCCTGAAGAGGAAGCCCGGTCTCCACTGCTGTTCCTAGAAGAAAAGCTGCATATGTGGGTAGCGTTCGCTGTGGTGCCGATTTTTGGCTTCGCCAATGCGGGTGTTTCATTGGCCGGTATTTCGATGGAAAACCTAGTCGATCCGGTTCCGCTGGGTGTTGCGCTCGGCTTGTTGGTGGGCAAGCAGATTGGCATCTTCCTATTGGCTGCTCTGGCCATTCGTATGGGCTTGGCCAAACTGCCGGAAGGCAGCAATTGGGCACAGCTTTACGGCGTTGCGCTCTTGTGTGGCATCGGCTTCACCATGAGCCTGTTCATCGGAAACCTGGCGTTTGCTGGATCAGCTCACCTGATCGATGAGGTAAAAGTCGGCGTGTTGATTGGTTCGACCCTGGCTGCAATCGGTGGAGTCCTGATTTTGCGACGCAGCGCTGCGCCCGCCATTGTCGCCGCCACGGTTTCTAAATAAGCGTAAGCGAGCCGGCCACGGAGTTTCTCCCTGACAGAAATCCTGTGGCCGGAACATCGTCTCGCGAAGCGAGGTCATCGTGCTTTACGCCACAAGTTGCTGAAATATCCCCTCAAAGGCTGATTGGCGGCATCAACTCGGACGCGATTTTTTTCAGCATGAACGTTTCGCGCTGAATGAACTGCCCCATCGATGACTCCTGACGCTGCATCACGGCTTCATTATGCGTTATGGCTTCATGCAGGTTGATCTAGACAGGCCGCATACCATTAGCGATTTCGTGGCTTTCCATTCTTACGGGCGCTAGCTGGGGCGCGACTTCGCATTGATAAAAATGCGAGGTCATGTGCATCAGATCGTACTGTGGCTTCCAATAGGGCCGGTACTCCTCGATGTAACCGTAGTGCTGGAGCACCTGTATTTCACGGGCACCAGTCTCTTCCTCAAGCTCACGCTTCAAGCCTGTGACAATGCTCTCGTCACCATCAAGACCGCCTCCAGGAAAGCTGAAGTCGTTATAGCGCTCGGTGAACAGCAACAGGATCTGTTCATCCCGCATCACGATGCCGCGTGCTGCATGTCGACGGAATACTCTGCCCTGTTTGGATTTCAGCTCGGGGTGAACAATTTCAGTTATGAGTTGCATGTAGTTTCGTTACCGCAAGATCAGTTAGTCATCGTCCAGGGTGGCCACGGCATTTCCGCAATTCTGGAAATACTGTGGCCAGTGGCACTGGCTCAGCGAAGCAGCAATACGGGTAAAGTGGATGTCCGCAGCATCGTCGTGGTCGTGCTGCCTACAAGAAACTGCCTGATGCGTGAGTGCCCGTACGCACCCATGACCAGGAGGTCAATGCCATGCTCTGCCTGATACGCATGCAGTACCGACTCTACTTCGCCTGGGTGGATCTCGGCATGCACTAGCAGGCCAGAAGAGGCAAGTGTGGCTCGTGCTTTCTCCAGCTCGTTTTGATTTTCTTCAGAGTCCGTACCAACCATGACGATATGAATTGGCAGGCCCTCGCATAGCGGGCTTGAAGCAAGCATCTGTACGGTCTTGTGGCCTGCAGCGCTGCCGTCAAATGCCACCATGACCGTTTCAGGTTTTCTGAAATGGCTGGTTGTAATCAGGATGGGGCGGTGGATAGTTCGGACTACCGCTTCAATCTGGCTGCCAAGACTTTGGGCACTGCGCGCGCTGTCCTCACCGACTCTTCCAATCACCAGCAATCGAATGTCGTCTTGGAGATCGCTCAGGCTCTCGACGAGATGGCCGTGGCGCTGCTTCAGATCAGGTGACATGGCGCCAGAGATGACTGTTCGCTCGCGAGCTTTTTCAAGCATGTGCTGCCCATGCTCCAAGGCCAGTTTTGCACGCTGCGCATCCAGCGTGGCCAACTCCTCCAGTAGATGTTCTCTGCTACCGAGACCGATATTGCCGCTGAGGTCAGTGGATGCAGGATATTTCTCCTTATCCAGCACATGAAGCAAGGTCAGGGGAGCGCTGAGTCGTTGCGAGGCCCATGCTGCGTAATCGCAGACCGCCAGTGAGGATTGTGAGTTATCAATGCACGCCATTACGTGGGTCATTGTTGTTCTCCTTAGTGGCTCATGAGCTTGTCGATGGCACCGGGTTTGTCATGAACGCCGAAGCGGTCAACGATTGTTGCGCTGGCATCATTGAGACCTAGCACTTCAACCTCAGCCCCTTCACGTCGGAACTTGATCACGACCTTATCTAGGGCTGCGACGGCGGTGATATCCCAGAAATGCGCCTGTGTGAGATCGATGGTGACTTTGTTGAGAGCTTCCTTGAAGTCAAAAACTTCAGTGAACTTGTCCGCAGAGCTAAAGAACACCTGGCCCACGACGTGGTAAGTCCGATGCGATTCCGTCTCTTCCAGAGTGCTCTTGATATCCAGGTAGTGCCCAACCTTATTGGCAAAAAACAGCGAAGCTAGCAGCACACCTACCAGTACGCCGTAGGCCAGGTTGTGAGTAGCCACGACGACCACGACGGTCGCCACCATGACAAGGTTGGTCGACAGCGGATGCTCTTTCAGATTACGCAAAGAATCCCAGCTAAAGGTGCCGATGGACACCATGATCATCACAGCCACGAGTGCCGCCATAGGGATTTTGGAGAGCCATTCGCCAAGAAATACCACCATCAGCAGCAGGAAAACGCCGGCACACAATGTCGAGAGACGGGTGCGGCCACCAGATTTCACGTTGATGATCGACTGGCCGATCATGGCGCAACCTGCCATGCCGCCAAGCATGCCGGCAGCGATGTTGGCCACACCCTGGCCTTTGCACTCGCGGTTTTTGTTGCTGGTGGTATCGGTAAGGTCGTCGACGATGGTCGCGGTCATCATTGACTCGAGTAGACCCACTACGGCCAAGGCAGCCGAGTACGGGAAAATGATGCGCAGGGTTTCAAAGTTCAGCGGCACTTCGGGCCAAAGGAAAATCGGCAACGTATCCGGCAGTTGGCCCATGTCACCGACGGTGCGGATATCCAAACCGAGGTAAATGACGACGGCAGTCAGCGTCAGGATGCACACCAACGGTGACGGAATCAGCTTGCCGATCTTCGGTACGTATGGGAACAGGTAGATGATCCCGAGGCCCGCTGCCGTCATGGCGTAGACGCGCCAGGTGACATTCGTAAGTTCCGGCAACTGCGCCATGAAAATCAGGATCGCCAATGCGTTTACGAAACCGGTGACTACCGACCGTGAAACGAACCGCATCAACGAGCCAAGCTTCAGGTAGCCGGCAAGGATTTGAAGTACGCCACATAGAAGGGTCGCGGCCAGCAAATACTGAAGTCCGTGCTCTTTAACCAACGTAACCATGAGCAGTGCCATGGCGCCGGTAGCCGCCGAGATCATTCCGGGGCGCCCACCGACAAAGGCGATGACAGCACAGATACAGAATGAGGCGTAGAGACCGACTTTGGGGTCTACACCGGCGATGATGGAAAAGGCAATTGCTTCAGGGATAAGCGCGAGTGCGACCACTAACCCCGCGAGCACGTCGCCACGGACATTGGAAAACCACGTTTGTCTAAGTTTTTGCAGCATAGAAAATATCCAAGGCAAAGCATCGCGCACGCCAAGGGAACGGCGAGCGAATCGATACAAATTCAAATTTTGAGGATTTTTTGCTGTGTGCTTAAGGTGTAAAACCAGGCGTACAGCAGTGCGCACCCGCGAGCGAGGCTAGCGGAAGCAGGATGTTGCGAGGGGGCGTAGCGCTAAGGCGGCGTAGGCTGCCAGTAGATCGTTTGGAGTACAGTCATGCGAGTGTTCCTGTAGCTCAAGGGTATGCAGAGCAGGCAGTATACAGTAAATCCACCCTTGATCGCGACCCAGTGTCAAGCTCCACGAACATTTAATGCTAAAAGAGAGGTAGCTGAAGAGTTGGTTTTTGAGCAACGTCTAATTTGCAAGTATGGCTCTGTTACGGGTGGCAACGGTGAAAGCGGTAAGCATCTCGCGAGACCCGCTTAGAGCTCGAACTGGTTTTCGCTGAGTTGGTACATCATTATGAAACCAAGTTCTGATCCACTCGCAGGGCTAGCCGCGTATGCCTAAGGAAGGCCATCGGTTAGCCTATATACCGTTGGCTCCAAAGTATTTGGTTTTGTGCAGCAGTCATTTTGGGAGGGATGGATATTGGCAGCCGAAGATAGTGTAAAGGCCGTCACGACTGACTCCCCTTGGGCGGTTTTTCTGGTGTTTCTGCGCCTAGGGCTCACCTCCTTCGGAGGCCCGATTGCACATCTAGCTTACTTTCGCGAAGAATTTGTCGCTCGACGCCAATGGCTGAGCGAGCGTAGTTATGGGGATTTGATTGCTCTGTGCCAGTTCTTACCGGGGCCCGCCAGTAGCCAGGTTGGAATAGGTTTAGGACTATCTCGTGCCGGGGTTCCTGGAGCAGTAGCTGCGTGGGCAGGCTTCACATTGCCTTCGGCAACAATCCTGGTTTTATTCGCTCAGGGCATGTCCTCGTGGGGACGGGCTCTTCCGAGCGGTCTTTTACATGGTCTTAAAATTGTTGCAGTGGCTGTCGTTGCTCAAGCCGTCTGGGGAATGGGCCGTAGTCTTTGCACTGATGCCCCTCGAATAGCCGTCGCCGTGTTTGCTGCTTATGCTGCACTGCTTTGGCCGCATGCTTGGGGGCAGATTGGCGTGATTTTCTTCGGTGCCGTCATAGGATTGATGCTCTTCAAAACCCATCAGAGCCAAACTACGGAGTCTTTGCCGATATCGGTGAGCAGGAAAGTCGGTGCGGTGTTATTGCTGCTGTTCTTCGGCCTGTTAGCTGGCTTGCCATTACTGGTTCAAGTGTGGCCCTCTCAAGCGTTAGCTGTGGTAAACGTCTTTTTCCGTACTGGGTCATTAGTTTTCGGAGGTGGGCACGTTGTGCTGCCGTTGCTTCAGTCAGCTACCGTACCGAACGGATGGGTAGCCAATGACACGTTTCTTGCCGGATATGGTTTAGCACAGGCCGTACCAGGCCCGCTTTTTACATTCGCAGCATTTCTTGGCGCGTCCATGAATGCCCAACCTTCTGGTTGGCTCGGGGCTACCGCGTGCGTCGTTGCAATTTTTGCTCCTTCGTTCTTGCTCGTAATCGGCGTGTTGCCATTTTGGGAGCAACTGCGGAAAAGCTTACGCACCCAAGCCGCACTTTCAGGCGTAAACGCAGCAGTTGTAGGTCTTCTCCTGGCAGCCTTGTATAATCCAGTCTGGACGAGCGCCATATTGACTCCTACAGACTTTGGCTTGGCGCTGATAGCGCTTGTGGCTTTGATGTTCTGGAAGGTTCCTCCATGGTTGGTCGTCCTGGTGGGAGGTCTTCTCGGATGGTTACTCAGCATAGAGTTTTGAGGTCGGTTAAACAGATATGTGCTTGCCTCGAATTTTGGGTAGTCGCTGTGCCCACAATTTTTGCGACCGCGCTCAAGCAGACGTTGACTGCAACACACTGTTAAGCTCAGCGTGAGTGACTCCAGCGATCCTCCAACTCAGCCTGCTCATCAATCCCAGATACGTTCTACTTCTACAGGATGGCAATCCCACGGCGGATATCAAAGAGTCGAGCTACCGGTGCTCCGCAGGCCCGGAGCACCTAAACCCCACTTGAAAGTTGCGAACTACCTGATAAAAATTGATAGTTTATGCACGTAACGCTCCAGTAAAGAGGGCTATAACTACATTTGAAACTGCTTTACCAGCCTGTTCAACTCGACCGCTAGTTTTGTGAGTTCGGACGTTGCAATAGCTGTCTGACTTGAGCCCTCTGCCGCTTGATTTGAAAGATCACGGATACTCACCAGGCTGCGATCTACCTCCCTTGCAACCTGAGCCTGCTCCTCCGATGCGGTCGCAATCAAAACGTTGCGCTCAGTAATATTGTCGATAGATTCGGTAATCTCCACCAACGCGGAACCAGCGCCTTGAGCAGTGTCCAGTGTTTTCTGGGCTTGGGTGTTTGTGTGAGTCATTGCAGACACAGCAGACCCAGTGCCTTTTTGAATTGAGCTGATCATCTGCTCAATTTCACTGGTTGATTGCTGAGTACGATGAGCTAAAGCTCGGACTTCATCAGCGACTACTGCGAAGCCTCGACCCGCCTCACCCGCACGAGCGGCTTCGATAGCCGCATTCAACGCAAGAAGATTGGTTTGTTCGGCGATAGCGCGTATCACATCCAAAACCTTGCTGATGTCGGTGGCCATTACGGCGAGCCCTTGTACCTCTTGGGATGCGTCTTCAACATTTGCGACCATCAGGCTGATGGCCTGCACGGTTTCATCGACGCGTGCACGACCAGCCAACGCGGCGGAGTTGGATCGATTGGCTGCTTCAGAGGCTTGCGAGGCATTTCTAGCTACCTCTTCTACCGCTGCACTCATCTCAGTGACGGCAGTGGCTGCCATTTCAACTTCGTTATTTTGACGCAGCATGCCTTTATTTGCGTCTTCGGTGACAGCATGCATTTCTTCAGACGTCGAAGCCAACTGGTTGGAGGAATCAGATATCAAAGAAAGGGTATTTCGTAGACCATGCTGCATTACACTTAAAGCTCGCATAAGTCTAGCCACCTCATCGTGTCCTTGAGCTTCGATAACTCCGGTGAGATCGTTTTTAGCAATGCGCTCGGCAATAGCTAGTAATTGGCTGATCGGGCTGGTAATACTCCGGGTGTACATCAAGGCCAGTGCAATAGCTGCCAAGGTACTTATCAATATAAATGCCCCAACGATTAACTTAGCTTGCTCATAAGTTTGACTCGCCTCCTCCCCGGCTCGTTTAGCTTTGTTATTATTAACGTCTATCATTTCTTCGATATGGCCTTCAACAGCATCAGCAGATTGTTTCATCGACTCGCTGGAAAGCTTGACTGCCTCATCTAAACTTCCTGAGGAAATTAGAGATAAGTATTGATCTTGAACAGTTTGATAGCTGGCAAGGCTTTTTGAAAGCTCATCAATTTTCTGCTTGCCTATCGGGGTTACGATTAGAGGTTGCAAATTCGTCAGCGAATTCTGGATATTAACTCTAGCCTTATTTAATTCCTCTAGAGCTTGAGTTTTGCGACTTGCGGGCTCTACAGGGTTGCGCAACCGTGCGTTGCTACCTCTGATGCTTACAAACTCCCTGTCAATTATCCCAAGTATGGATATGCTGGGAACAACATTCGTTTCAACGAAACTTTCAGAATCCTTCAAACTTGACGTCTGCTTAAGGGCGATGATCCCAAGTGCAATAATCATAAGGCAAAAGAAACCAAAGCATAGAGCCGAGCGCGGAGCAAGGTTGAGTTTGCGCAGTATCATAATTAGAGCCTCGTGTGAATTATCAGCAATGTCGTCAATCGCCACGCGAGCTTGAGCACCGTTCGTCGGGCAATTCAATGTAGCTCGAGAAGGCTGGCCTTCTATTTTAGATATTATGTTTCTGAATGTGAGCATTGAGGATTTATGCGGAGGCGTCGACCGAAATAGGATTTAGGGCATGCTTCATTTGAACATATAGAAATTTTAAATTAGCGCTTACCAAGTAATAACCTAGTAAATCATTTATAGGGTATTCGCATTGCATATGAGTGCTTTCGCCATCACCCAGTGAGGTATTTTCACTTGCTTCACTATATTCAGAGCGGCGAGTGTTAATTCGATCAATGTAGACCAGGCAAGCTCCGCCCAATCTCCATAAGCCACCATTCACAGATCAAATGAGGCGACACTTCGAATTTCATACACGACGACTTTGGCGTCATTACCAGCGATTCGTAGATTGCCCAGATGATGGAGCGTTGGAGCAAACCCAGTAAACAATATGATGGTATCGAAAAGCGTCTCGTAGTTCGATGTGCACTCTCCGGTTGGGGATGGGTTTGAGGGGAAATTATTGAGTTGATTCACTAGGCTGATACGTTGATCTCGTTGATTGCTGGGCAAGCGGCTCTAAAGGCTACTAAGAAGAAATGCAAGTATGTGGACGTAGTTCCGACCAAATCGTTGCAGACGCCCCATCTGCCCTACTTAGGCGAATGGCAGCGCCCGTAACATTTCTCTATCTCGAGCATGTCCAAGGCTGATCTAAAAAGGGTAATGTTCAGCTTTCGAATCAGGGACGACATACATGGCTTTGAAAATCCGTACGGCGGCGGTAGCAGATGCTGTAGCCATACAGCGCATTTACGCCCCCATCGTTTCTAAAACAGCGATCTCCTTCGAAGAGATTCCGCCAAGCGCTGAGGAAATCGCTCAGCGAATAGCTACAACGCTTCAGACATATCCCTACCTTGTGGCCGAAGACGGTGGGGAGATCAAGGGCTACGCCTATGCCAGCCAGCACCGCGCACGTCCGGCCTACAGGTGGGCGGTGGACGTGACGGTATACATAGCTGAATCGGCTCGCCGACAGCGCGTTGGCCGTAAGCTTTATGAGACTTTGCTTCCTATACTTGAAAAACAGAGATTTCGCGCAGCTTACGCTGGAATTGCTCAGCCCAATGAAGGCAGTGTGGGTCTGCACGAGTCGCTGGGATTCGTCCATATCGGTACATATCCGGAGGTTGGCTTCAAGCTTGGGAAATGGCACGACGTCGGCTACTGGCGGCTCGGACTGTGCCAGGCAACTCCGCCACTGGAGCCTATTCTCTTCCCCCAGCTGGAAGTCGCATTACAGTAGGCTCACTCGATTTGCGTTGCGAGCCACTAGGATTCGCTTATGAGATAGCTTTGCACTTGCTTGACTACATCTCGAGCGGTGCGGGTTACTCCGATCAATGTCGCAGAGGCGAGCCCCGTCCAATCGCCGTAACCCACCAGCCACAGATTGGGTGAAGCAACACTCCGGTTTTCGTTCACAGCCACTTTGCCATCCTGGCCTACAATGCCCAAGCTGTTTAGGTGGTCGAGCGCTGGGGAAAACCCAGTGCACCAGATGACGACATCCGCCGTTGTTTCGCCTCCTGATGACCAGACAACGCCTGTTGAAGTGAAGTGCGTGAATGGCCGTACTGCGCTCAATACACCGCGTTCACGAGCGTCCTTCACCGATGGCACCATTACGATGTCGCCCAGCCCCCCAGCGGGTTGTTCAGGCTCCACACCTTCCTGTTGCGCCTTCAATCGAGCAGTAGCTCGTTCGAACAGGACGCGCCCATCAACCTCATCAGGTAGAAACTTTGGAGCCTCTTGAGTCACCCAGGTTGCCTGAGCCACTTTAGATACCTCGGCGTAAATCTGGGCTCCCGAGTTGCCGCCACCCACGACAAGGACGGTTTTCCCCTCAAACTCATCCGGCCCAACGTAATGAGCGGAATGAAGCTGCTGCCCTACGAACAACTCCTGTCCGGGATAGCTTGGGGTAAATGGGCGGCTCCAGGTGCCTGTTGCACTGATAACTGCTTTGGCATCCCAGTATCTATCCCCGGAGACAACCCGTAATCCTTCTTCGATTTTCTCGACACGGGTCACCCTGGTGGATCGGATGATGGGGAAGTCATATCGACGCTCGTACAGAGTCAGATAGTCGATAACATCATCACGTTGAGGCGTTTCTTCTGATACGGCAGGCATCGGCCAGCCCGCAATCGAGCTCCACGCCGATGGAGAGAAGAGTCGCAGCGAGTCCCAGCCATGCCGCCAGGCTCCTCCTGGTGCCGACTCCGCATCGAGCAGCACGTAAGACAAGCCTGACCGCTTCAAAAAATAGGCGACTGTGAGCGCTGATTGACCACCGCCAATGACCACAACATCAAGTTTCGAATTCTGACTCACCAGCATCCTCCAGGCTCAATCGCGGCACCTCACCGTCGTCGTATCAGACTCTGCGACCGTGCTCATCAATGACCACTTGGCCGTCCTCTTTGGCGAAACTCCCATGCTGCTCTTGCGGTAACAAATCGAGCACAGCTTCTGACGGACGACACAAACGCGTCCCCAAAGGCGTCACGACGATGGGGCGATTGATCAGGATAGGGTGAGCCATCATGGCATCGATGAGCTGTTCGTCCGTCAGCGAAGCTTCACCCAATCCCAGCTCTTCGTACGGAGTTCCTTTGATACGCAAAAGAGCCCGCACCCCGATACCCATATCCCCGATGAGCCTTGCAAGTGTGGTGCGATCAGGCGGGGTCTTCAGGTACTCGATAACCGTCGGTTCTTCCCCGCTGTTACGGATCAACTCCAAGGTGTTGCGAGAGGTGCCGCATTCTGGGTTGTGGTAGATCGTGATCTGGCTCATATCGCTTCCTCGTAATGACGTTAGATGGAGCGCTGGTTGACGCGTTTGGAAAGCTCTTCGGCGGACTCTTTACGCTCGGAGTACCGATCAACCAAATAATCCTGGCGATCCCGCAAAAGCAGGGTGAACTTCATCAGCTCTTCCATCACGTCCACGAGACGGTCGTAGTACGAGGACGGCTTCATACGACCTGCCTCGTCGAACTCGGTAAATGCCTTGGCAACCGAAGATTGGTTTGGGATGGTGAACATCCGCATCCATCGGCCCAGTACGCGCAGCTGATTAACCACGTTGAAAGATTGCGAGCCACCGCATACCTGCATCACTGCAAGGGTCTTTCCTTGCGTAGGTCGTACAGCACCTATCGCCAGCGGAACCCAGTCAATTTGGGCTTTGAATACTGCACTCATGGAGCCGTGACGCTCAGGGGAGCACCATACCTGCCCCTCAGACCATTGCATCAGCTCGCGCAGCTCAGCGACCTTGGGATGTGTGTCGGGAGCGTCATCCGGCAGCGGCAGACCCGCTGGGTCAAAGATCTTGGTTTCAGCACCAAACTCATTCAGCAGGCGTGCCGCCTCTTGCGTGACTAATCGGCTAAATGAGCGTTCTCGCGTTGATCCATACAGCAGAAGAATGCGAGGTTTATGGAGCGAAGGCGTGCGAGGCGACAGTTGCTCCAGCGACGGAATGTCGATCAGGTCGGCGTGTACGTTCGGCAATGTGTCTTGCATATAAACTCCTAAGGCGGCGCCTGGTTGGGTGCCGCCTCGGTTGATCTTTAAAGCGAACCGATGCGGTTCAGTTCAGCTTTCAACTGTTCAGCGCTGATGGTCTTCAGTGGCAGCGCAAGAAACGCGCTCACGCGCTCGTGAATTTTGGCGAGTGTGGTTTCAAACGCTGCGGTGATCTCGGCTTGCGAACCGCTAGCGTCAGACGGGTCGGCCAGACCCCAATGCGCCTTCAAAGCTGGCCCAAAGAAGATTGGGCATGCCTCACCCGCTGCCCGGTCACAGACAGTGATCACGATGTCTGGAGGTGAGCCTTCAAAAGCATCCGAAGCCTTGCTGCTCAAGCCCGCCGTGGAGATACCCGCCGCCTCCAGCGTTTGCAATGCCCGTTGATTCACCCGGCCACTGGGAAAGCTTCCTGAGCTGACTGCTTCTACACCCTCGGGCGCCAAGTGGTTGAAAAGCGCCTCGGACAGAATGCTGCGGCAGCTGTTGTGGGTGCACATGAACAAGACTTTCATCAGACGATTCCTTGATTCAGAAACTGAGGCGCAGTGCCAGGGCGGACAATGTGGCGACGAGGATGGGTACGGTCAGCACGATCCCAGTCTTGAAGTAGTAACCCCAACTGATCGTTATGTTTTTCCGGGCGAGCACGTGCAGCCACAACAGAGTTGCCAAGCTCCCAATTGGAGTGATCTTCGGGCCCAAATCGCAGCCGATGATGTTGGCGTAAACCATCGCTTGCTGGACTACACCATCGACTTCAGCGGCATGAATGGATAAGGCACCTACCAGAACGGTGGGCATGTTGTTCATGATCGAAGACAGCAACGCTGTTAGCAGCCCTGTACCAAGGGACGCGCCCCAAACGCCATAACCGGCGAACACGTTCAGGATCTGTGCAATGTGGTCGGTCAGACCGGCGTTCTTCAGACCATAAACAACCAGGTACATACCCAAAGAAAAGATCACTACCTGCCATGGCGCCTCTTTGAGTACCTTGCTTGTATTGATGGCGTGACCACGAGCCGCGATGATGTAAAGAATGAATGCACAGACTGCTGCAATGGCGCTGATTGGCACCCCCAGTGGCTCAATGACAAAGAAGCCGATCAGGAGTAGTGCCAACACCCACCAGCCAGCTACGAAAGTGGCCCGGTCGTGGATTGCCTCGTCCGGATTGTCCAGTTGGTTGAGGTCATACGTCTTTGGTAAATCCTTGCGGAAAAACCATAACAGCATGGCTAATGTCGCCGCCACGCTGACGATGTTTACCGGCACCATGATCGAAGCATATTCGTTGAAGCCGATATCGAAGTAGTCGGCAGAGACGATGTTGACCAGGTTGGAAACCACCAGCGGTAAGCTCGCCGTATCGGCGATAAAACCAGCTGCCATGACGAATGCCAAAGTGGCCGCAGGAGAAAAACGCAACGCCAGCAACATCGCGATCACAATGGGTGTGAGGATCAATGCTGCTCCGTCATTGGCGAACAGGGCCGACACCGCTGCGCCCAGCAGGACGATAAATGCGAACAGCTTGCGGGTGCTCCCGCCTCCCCATCGGGCCACATGCAGCGCAGCCCACTTGAAAAAACCTGCCTCATCAAGCAGCAGACTAATGATGATGACCGCGATGAAAGTCCCAGTGGCATTCCAGACAATGCGCCAAACCTCTGGTATGTCGGCAAGGGTAACGACACCTGCCAGCAACGCCACGATGGCACCGAACATCGCACTCCAGCCCACCCCAAGCCCCTTGGGCTGCCAGATGACAAGGACGATGGTGGCGATAAAGATCAATACGGCAATCAGCATTTCATTAATCCGGTTGGGCGTGAATCAGCTACACACGGCTTGGTTGATCGGACGGTCGTTCATGCCGCAGAGGCGCTTAGCCTCGGTTTCCAGCCATTGCTGATTGGCGTCTACCACTTCCTTCAAAACTGCAGTCACCCACGTGGGCAAATCAGGATTCAGCCGGTAGTACACCCATTGGCCTTGGCGACGATCCAACAGCAAACCGGCAGAGCGCAGCAGCGCCAAATGACGAGAAATCTTTGGCTGACTCAGGTCGAGTGCTGCCGTTAGCTCGCAAACACACAGCTCACCTTCACTCACGACAAGCAGCGAAATTTTTGCTCGGGTGTCATCCGCCAGGCACTTGAATAAGGTGGTGGGGTTCATAGGTTCTGTCACAGATCCTCCAGGTGTTTGGTCTTGACCAAAACGAAGAGCTTGATGCGCTCGTGGATGTCGTGGAGCGTGTGGCGAAATGCGCCAGGATCATCGCTGGTTACTGGGTCAGGAAAATCCCAGGCAATGATTTCACCTGCATTAGGCATTGGTAGGCACTCGCTTGCGGATTTATCACAAAGAGTGATTACGTAATCGAATCGATCAGCTTGAAACTCGCTGAGGGACTTGCTGCGCAGGCCCGTTGCATCGGCTCCAACTGCCTCCAATGCCTGAGTCGTGCGCGGATCAACCTCAGACGGTTCAGACCCTGCGCTGAAGGCCTCGAAGCGCGGGTCGGTGTGCCGCAGCAAAGCCTCTGCAAGCAAGGAGCGGGCTGAGTTGGCAACGCACACGAAAAGCACTTTGATAGCAGGGCTCATTGTGGAACTCGACGCATATGGAAAATCGAATATACGCTTTGGCGAATATTCGGTAAAGCGAATATGATGTCTGCTGTTTCGGCATGTGCTCTAACGTTCCATGCGTGTCGGCATAACGGTGATCAGAGGAGGGAGGGGGTATGATGATCCAGGCAACGGAAATAGCCGGAGGGCAGTCGCAGCGCTTTCGCGATGCACTGAAATCTGCTGACCTTCCAGCAGGCGATATTGATCTTCCAGGCCGAACCTTTTTTGAGTTCACACTGGATAGCGAGACGGTCGCATGGGGAGGATTCGAAACGCATGGTACGGACGGGTTGTTGCGTTCTCTGGTCGTAGTGTCGACATTCAGATCGAAGGGGGTCGGTGTCGCGGTGCTTCGGGTCATTGAAGCGAAAGCCGCCGAGCAGGGAATCGCTCGATTTCATTTGCTGACAACAACTGCTTCAGGCTTTTTTAAGCAGCAGGGCTATGCAGTAAATCAACAAGGCTCTGCGCCACCTCTTATTTCTCAGACGGAGCAGTTCAGGGGGCTTTGCCCTGGCTCGGCTTGCTACATGTGCAAAGCATTATCTGCGAATGCACGAAAGTAGCTGATCACCTTGGTGATGGCTTTTAGCCTCGATGCCAGCTAGATTTAAAGCTTTCTACGATCAAGGAAGGATATGAAAAAGCTCATCGCAGTAATGGGTGTGTGTGTCGCGCTCGGCGGTTGCGCTACGTCCCACTACACCGCAGGACGAGACTTTCCGTCGGCCAGTGTAGCTAGCATCACCAAAGGCAAAACGACGACTACCGAGTTGAAGTCCCTGTTTGGTGAGCCCTACGCCAAGAGCGCAGTCAGCGAGACTGACGAAAAGTGGATCTACACCTACACCAATGGCTCAGCCCATGCTCAAAGCTACGTGGTCACCATGAAGGTGACGACTAGGGGCACCCAGAAAACTCTCGACGTCTTGATCCGAAATGACGTGGTCATCAACTACACGTTCAGCGAAGGCCCCGCTCCAGGCAGTACCACTGCGACGAACTAAGTTCGCCACCTTGCCATTGGGCGACCCACCGCACTCAGTACGTTGTTGATGGAGCAAGCTCATGGACAGAACGTATGCATTCGTGGATGAGTCCGGGAATTCCGACCTTGATACGTCAAAGGGAGGAAGCTCGGGCTTCTTCATCGTGTGCTCCATTCTGGTGGCAGAGAAAGATCTGGAAGCTGCTTATGCCCAAGCTGAAGCACTCCGCATGCGTCATTTTCAAACAGGCGAGATCAAATCTAGCAATCTGAAGCCCAAAGATTCAGATCGCCGTGCCCGAATCCTCAACGAGCTAGCTGAGCTGCCATTCAAGCTCTATTTCACCGTCGTTGATAAGTCTCGAATTCACAAAGACGGCGGCCTCCGTATCAAGACCTCGTTCATAAAATACGTGAACGGGTTGCTCTATGAACGTTTGTTCCGCGCATACCCTGACCTCCAGATGGTCGTAGACGAACATGGTGGCCAGGAATTTCAGGAGAGCCTCAAAAGCTACGTTGCAGAACGATTCGTGGACGATCTATTTGGCGATAAGGATGCCTTCCAGACGATGGCCAGTAAGGACAACGTCTTGGTTCAGGTTGCAGATTTTTTTGCTGGCTCAGTCGCTCAGATCTACGAAGAGAAAGCATCGGAAGAAGCAGTTCTTGCCTACAAAAAGATTCTACGAAGCCTGACCCTTGGAATGCTTGAGTGGCCATCCAAGTACCAGTCTCTTCTGCCGCCGCCGGCGGATGAATCTGGGTATGCAGACTACCAGGTACACCAAGAAGCTCTCCGCCAGGCTGACCTTTTTAGCGAACGGGCTGGTGAGCACCCTAATGAGGATGAGCGCCTGCAGCTGAGCATCTTGCGGTTCCTGAGATTCCAAAGCGAATTCGTCACCAAAGACTACGTGCCAACCGCAGAAATAGTCGGCCACCTAAAAGATAGCGGCTTCGGAGATATCAACGACCAGAGGATCCGCTCCAGCGGCATCGCCAAGCTTCGCGATTCGGACGTGATTATCACAAGCGCGGCCAAAGGCTACAAAATTCCTCAGACACGGGCTGACATCAACGAGTTTCTGGAAAGGGCGTCAGGCATAGTCGTCCCTCTGCTGGAACGTGTCAAAAAGGCTCGAGAGGTGTATCGGCTGAGTAGTCGAGGAGAATATGACATCGTGACTGCAGCCAACCTGACTGAGCTTGCCAAGCTGCTCACTGCGCTCGAGGCGTTTGCAGATGACTGAGCTCAGTCATGGCAACGAACCTCAGCAGGCTGCATTGATCCAGGATGAAATCCTAGAGATCTTGAAAGAGGCCAGGTGCTCGCGCGTAGATTCTATCGCCTGACCGGCAAGCCGCTGGGCGTGACAGGCGAGATCGCAGAGTACGAAGCTGCCACTAGACTCGGCCTGTTACTACATCCTGCAAGGCAGGCAGGTTACGACGCTACAGAGACGCTGGAAGTTGGCGTCGCGAGAATCAAGATCAAGGGGCGCTGTATCCTGAACCCGCAAAAGATTACGGGCCGTATGGGTGCAATTGATCTACGACAACCCTTTGATACTGTGCTCTTGGTACTGCTTGATTCTGAGTTCAACGCATTTGCAATGTACGAAGCAAGTCGTGCCAAGGTAGAGGCAGCGCTGACCGTGCCTGGGTCGAAAGCCAGAAATGAACGTGGTGCGTTGGCTATTAGGCAATTCATGTCGATAGCTACGTTGCGCTGGGCTCGCCATGAGCCTAGCGACTAAGAGTATTAACCGCCGTCTGGACGCAGAATGCTGTGGATATGCCCCGTGTGACGAGCCAGGCTAATGTCCCTAATACGGCACATTAACCACAATTTTTAGGCTTAATGACCCTATTTGGGCACATTAAGCTGAGCGACGGAATGCAGACTACGATGAGAGGAAGGCTTCACATCCCTCACCAGCTGCGACCTGCACCATGACTGCTCAGCTGGCATCTCACCTAACCAAACAACACCAGACCGAAGCCTGATTTCAAGGTGCGCGGTTAGATAGCTTGCATCCAATCCAATGTGCTTCGGGAAACGGGATGCTCTTGATCAATCATCTCCGGTTGCCAGCTACGGATAACTTTGGGAGCCCAGGAGGGCCGGTTACTGACTGCTTTTTTTGCTAGCATCTGGATCTCAAGTTTGGGGGGATCTGATGCAAATGCAAGGTGATTGGGAAGTGTTGCTCAACGGCGACCCGCAGGAGATCAGGCAGCTTTGCACATGGGGGCACAGCATCAATTACTTCAGGCTCTGGGGGGGAGTAGATGACTGGAACGACTGCCCTAACGACGACTTCCGATTTAATTCAAATCTGTTCGAGGGTCAAACTCAGGAAGGAGTCTGGCAGATCACCTATGAGCTTTTGAGTCTTTTCAATGGTGCATCGACGCTGTTGGAGCGCGAACCATACAAGCTGAGTATCTACAAGATCCTGCTTGAGGGGGGCGAGCTCGCTAGGCAAGAAAAAAGGAACATTCCGGGGATGCTTACCAAGCCTGCTGTCTCCAGCCAAGCTTGGGCCGATGATCTCAGGAAGGCTCTTGGCACATCACAGAAAATCAGCCTTATGATGCTGGCCGCTGAGCATGAGGATATTTACCTCTTCCTCAAATTTCTCGACCAAGACAGCAGTTGGATCACCTACTACAAGATACTGGACACTCTTGAGACATGGGAAAGGCGGAAGGGTCTAAAGGCTTTTAGAAGCAAGCGAAAAGAGAAGAAATTCACCTGTTCAGCCAACAATTTCAGTTTGAACGGGTTCGATGCTAGGCACGGCTTTCAAGAAATGATGCAACAGCCCGCGCAGGTATCAATGACGATTGATGAAGGCCATCAGTTCATCACGGGTCTTGTCAAAGACTACCTTCAGCAAGCTCATCCCCAGTTCGTAAAGTTTAGATGACTCAGGAAGCCGGTCTACCGGGCCGGTTTCTTGTTACGACGGGAAGCGTCGATGGTGTCTCCCGTGGACAGGATCGAAGCGCTCACACAGCCCTTCAGCGCATTGGCAGAATCTGCTGCGTGGAACGCTCACGAAAGGTCGATCACTATCTGCTGGCTGTCGGCCAGAAGATAGGTAAATCCGGTAAAGAGGGGCCATTTTTTGTGAGCAGAGATGTGAGTGAGGTTGTTTTGAATGGCCAGCTTTCAGCTGGCCACTTCCTCATTGATTTCAGAACTCGTGCTCAACATCATCGAAGAAGTTTGGGTCTAACTCGTACTCCAGAGAGCCGAATCGCGCAAGCAGGTCTGCTCTCAGCTCGCCTTCAGCTTCCGGTTCGAGATTGATCCAGTAGCTATATACGAGCCCGTCATCCGATTCGTTAGTCGTGATCTCTGCTCCGGACAAAAGCTCGGCGTCATCGACAGATATCCCCAGCTCAATAGCAAGCGCTTGAGCCATGGACATCCGGTTACTACTCCGGGCTTCTTCCACGGTTGCCCAATACTCCTGCTCAGATCTACGGTCGCGGTCAGCATCAGATTCACCGCTGGAGATGACCACACCTTTCTCAGCAAGCAGCCATATACCATCACGGCGTAGCAATTCGACCGTGGCTTTGAGATAGAACGCTGCACCGTGATACATCCTCTCCTGATCTTGCTGCCCCTGGTAGGTCAGGGAAACCTCTAAAGAAAGCTTCCCGGTTGCGTCGCTGTAGTCAGCGGTTTCAACTTCAAGAGCATCAATAGTGAATCCACTCGCATTGGTATCCGCAATCGCGCCGGAGAGCTGATCCTCCAATTCTAGATCCAGGTTGGCGTAGACATCATCCTCATGGATCGCTTGGGAAAAGTCTTTGATCCCAAAAACGGCCAACATCAGACGCGGATCCTTGAGGTTCCGTTGGGCGACGACAGAAAACTCATGGTAATCAGCGAAGCCCGCTTTTTGCACAAGGGTTTCTTGAGCGACAGAAAGCTTCAGGCCCTGATCACGAGCAAGCTGTTTAGCTTGGGATTTAAAGATGTTTAGCGGGGAAAAATCAGACATGGCAATGGTTCCTAAATCTACGACGCTTAGGTGTCCGATTGCCTGTTCACCGGGCAGCGTCTGGTTAGGGACATGCCGATGTAAAACTGAAGGGTGTCACAGATGGGCTATTGCTTCGCGAAACAGGCGCCAGGCGACCATCACCGCCTATTGGGATCATAGGTCAGAGGAAATAGCCCCGCAATACCCCGCCCGAATGTTTTCAATGGACGGTTTTTTAGCGTCACCTACTGGCAGTGGAAAGAGTTCAAGAACAGCAACTGATGGTAAAACCAAACTAGATTTAACGAAGAAATGACGCCACTAGATTGTCACTTTTAAACGCTGAGGGGCACTGTTCGAGAGTGAACAGAGACATGCGAAATGAGTGTGTTTCAAAATATTTCAAGAACGAAACGTCGTAGCCCGCGATTTAGAAGGGCTGGGCATGCATACAGGGGCAAAGTGGATCCAACCACTGATTTGCGCACAAGTTATCCACAGGCTTGTTGCCTTGCAATGTCATTTTGACCCCATTATCTTGTAGGTCATCTCGACAACAACACTACATGTTGTGTTTTTGGCGAGAGGCTGAGGTTTCAGTGAACACAGCGGGTATGCGTGCAAAGTTTGGACGCCGAGCACACATACCCGCCAATCCCTGAGCCAATGCGGACATTGGTGGGACGCGCATTAGAGAAAAACCGACTTTGGATGTCAACCATTCAGCTCGGCTTTCCGCTCAAGGGTTGCTCCTGCCTACTCGATTTTTTCTAGATACAGGAGCACCTAATCGTGCCGAAAAATCCTAAACAAACTTCGTCTCACGTGGCCAGCTTGGCCTCCAAAATCCTGCGTAGTGATAGCTCCTCGGCCATCCAGAAGGAATTGGCAGGGTCGGCCATGGCTCAAGCTTCGACCGGCAAGCAAACCGGTGCCGATATGGAGACTAAAGCCAGTCATGTCCTCGACAGCAACAAGTACAACGCCACCACCAAGACCCTAGCGGCCTCGGTACTCGCCCAATCGAACAAAGAGCGGGGTGAGTAAAAATGGCTCAGTATTTCGTGAACCGTAATGCACAGACCAATGGTGACCACGAGGTGCATACCAGTACGTGCATCTATTTGCCGGCACTCCATAACCGCCTTGATCTTGGCTATCACACCACCTGTGTGACCGCTGTTCGCCAGGCTCGCAACACCTACCAGCAGTCGAACGGTTGCCGGACGTGTTCCTCGGTATGCCATACCCAGTAATTTTTGAAGTCTCATCGGAAGCTCTGGGCGGCTTTGCTGCTGCCCATCTTCTGCAGGTTAATGGGCTTCCGGGACATTAAGTCTATTCAAAGTTGCGTCTGATGAAGGTTGCGTCTAATGATTCACGATCATGAATACAGCCTATTGGGCGGGGTAAATCGAGCTCTGATTGGCCGGTACTTGACACTACTGGCAAGCGCGATTTCCGGCATTGCGGTTTTTTTGCTGCTGTCAGCTGAAGATTTGGCTAAAAAGTATGACCTGCCTGTAAATCTTCCACCGACAGCCCTGTCACTAATTGGCGCAGGTATAGTTTTTGCCCTGCTGTACGCACTATTCAATAAGACAGTTTGGAAATGGCGCTGGGCAGTTAAATATCTAAAAGTTCCTGATCTTTCGGGAGAGTGGCAGTGCACTGGAACAACACTGGACACCGAAGGAAATCCGATTCGTTCTTGGCAAGCCGATGTATATATTTGTCAAACTTGGGACAAGATTAGAGTGCGATTGAAGACACATCAATCAGGCTCCAACAGTATCACTGCGGCATTGGTTCACGATGAAGCTGACGGATACCGCCTTCTTTATAACTACCAGAATGATCCTAACCCCGGCGAACCTGAGCTTCGGGGACATGTTGGCAGCGCAAACCTTTTGTTTGCTAAATCACTAGATTGCGCAAAGGGTGACTATTTTAACGGTTACGGTCGGCCCACCTATGGGCGAATGGAGCTTAGGAGAAAAAATGAACACACCAATTAACGAACGAATCAATCGTCTGCGCTCCAGACGCTCGGGCCTTGATAGATCCGCTGTAATCGCGATGGATGCGAAGGATTTCATCGTGAACCGAAGCCTTACAAAAGAGGCGTGGGAACATAGGGTTAAAGACAAGCCGAATACAACATTTGCTTTAGGCGCTATGCAAGAGGTAGACCCTACCTACACACGCATCAGCATCGAAACCGCAGAACGGGTTAGCAACCAGTTGTCGAAGAGGACAAGCGGCAATCTTGAATTCGAGCTACAGGGTTCAGTACCGCTTAATGTCCATATTCGAGGGGTCAGTGATGTCGACCTTTTAGCGATAGAAGCTGACTTTCATACCTATGATGCGCGTGGGTACATGAGTACATCGGGTCAGTATCGTTCACCGACCTCACGCACCTCAGTTGGCGTGTTGACTGCTCGCAGGGGGGAAATTAGTAAAGCTCTTCGCGATGCGTTTCCCGCAGCGACAATTGACACCTCTGGCTCCAAGGCCATTAAATTGCAAGGAGGGTCGTTAGCGCGTCCAGTTGATGTCGTGCCTTCCCACTGGCATGACACTATTAGTTATCAAGCATCTGGTCAGAAACACGACCGTGCTGTCACCATCCTAGATTCGCATAAAAACACCACGATTGAAAACTGGCCTTTCCTGCACATCAAAAAAATACGAGAACGATGTGAAACCACGAGTGGCGGGCTCCGCAAATCAATAAGATTATGTAAAAACATAAAGGCAGATCTCGAGGCGGAAGGAAAAGCTGTAACGATCTCCAGCTTTGATATTGCCTCAATAATGTACCACGCCAACATGCATAGTCTCTCCGTTGGCGCCTACTATGAATTAGCGATATTAGCTGAGACCCAAAGATATTTGGATTACTTGTGGAACAACAAGGAAGAAGCGAGGCGACTGATAGTGCCAGATGGATCTCGCTTTATATTTAACACGGAAGACAAGTTTAACGGCTTGATGCATCTCTCCGTGGCCATGGACAGTCTCCTTCGGGAGGTCGCTAAAGAGCAAAGCTTCCTGCTGAGCTTATCCGAGAAACCACTCTTGGATGCCAGTAGGGCAGCGGTGACCAACGCGCTAATTTTTTAAAGGCAGTCAGTGGGGAATTGAGGAAGCATGCACGCAACCTTGAGACAACGACGGGTGTCCATAGAAACCAAATATCGTATGGACAGTGCCTATTTAGACGCAGGCCAATGAAAACGGGACGTTCAGGTGTCTGTCCATACGGCCATATGGGGGGAAGAGTGCTTCGCCGACGATGGTGGTTTTCAGCGGTTTGGAGGCATTGGCGGTCCGTAGCACGCCGAGCACCGCAATGGGATCGGTAGGGGATATCAGGGCACCGAACAGCAGGCAGTAAAGGAAACTCACGTGCCAGCCAAACAGGGCGAAGATGTAGTACGCCAGGCTGCCGATGACCACGGTGGCGATCAATACGCCAAAGGTTGCCAGCAGGCCGATGGGCCAGCGGTAGCTGCGCAAGTCGTTCAAGTTGACGTGCAAGGCGCCGGCGAACAGCAGGAACGACAGCATCCAGTTCATCAGCAAATCGCCGAAGTCGATCTGGCCGATCAACTGCTGGATACGTTCTTCCAGGCCTGGGTAGCCGAGCACGCTCAGGCCTTGCAGGATCAGCGAGAACAACAGTGCGGTGACCATCACGCCAATGGTGGGCGGCAGGCCGATGAAGCGGAAGTTCACATAAGTGAGCAGGGTGGTGAGGCAGATGAAGGCGGCGACAAGTTCAAGCATCCGGGGTCCTTGGAGCAGGGAAATATAGGCGCACGGGGTGCGTCGAATCGGTAGTTAGTATAAACAGGTGCTGTTACATGACGTATCAATTAAGGAGGTTCTGGTGGTAGCGACAGCCCTGGTGCTGGTAGCGGCGCTGTTGCATGCGACGTGGAACACCTTGATCAAGTTCAGTGGCGAGCGCCTTTTAGTCATTGCCTGCATGGACAGTGTGGCACTGCTGTTCGTGGTATTCGCGGTGGGCTTCGTGTCCTGGCCGCCGCTGGACATCTGGCCGTGGATCATTGCTTCTGCGTTGTTTGAGTTGCTCTATCGCTATTTGTTGATCCAGGCCTATCGGGTGGGTGACCTGGGCCTGGTGTATCCGTTGATGCGCGGTTTGTCGCCGCTGGTGGTGCTGGTGCTGACCCTGGTGTTTGCCGGCGAAGTATTGAATACCCAGCAGATTCTGGGGATTCTGCTGATTCCGTTCGGCATGGTGTGCCTGCTGTGGCAGGGCGGCGGCGGTGACCGGTTGCCCTGGTCGATGCTACCGGTGGTGGTATTGATTGGTCTGTGCATCGGCTGCTACACCTTTCTGGACGGGCAGGCGCTGCGGCGCTGGTCGCATCCGCTGGATTATCTGGTGTGGCTGACGCTGATCAGCGCCTGGCCGTTTCCGTTGCTGGCGCTGGTGCGCAAGCGTGCGGCCTTCAGCCTGTTCTGGCGCACCCAGTGGCGGTTGGGCTTGAGCGTGGGGCTGTGCGTGTTGTTGAGCTACGCTTTGGTACTTTGGGCCATGCAGTTGGGCTCGATTGCCGAAGCCGCCGCGCTGCGCGAAGTCAGTGTGATTCTGGTGGTGCTGTTCGGCATGCGTTACTTGAAAGAACCTTTTGGCCGTCCACGGCTCATAGCCTGTGGGTTGGTGTTGATTGGCATGTTGGTGATGAAACTCTAACCGTCGGATAAAACTAAAAGGAATCGGTGATGACAGTCGCTTTATGGTGTGTATTGATCGCAATCTTTCTGCCGTACATTTGCACCGGTGTGGCCAAATTCAGCACAGGCAAGTTCGGGCCACGGGATAACCACGACCCGCGTGCCTTCCTCGATAGCCTGGAAGGCGTCGCCAAGCGTGCTCATAGCGCGCAACTCAACAGTTTCGAAGTGACCCCGGCGTTTGCCGCTGCAGTCATCATTGCGCACCTGGCCGGCAACGCCGAACTGGTGACGATCAACGTGCTGGCAGTGCTGTTTATCACCAGCCGCCTGCTGTACATCATTTGCTACCTGGCGGACTGGGCGATCTTGCGTTCGCTGGTGTGGGCCGTGGGTATGGCGTTGATTGCGAGTTTCTTCTTCGTTTCGATGTAAGGGGTGTTGTAGGAACGAGCTTGCTCGCGAAGAACGTCAACGATAACGCGTGCTTCCTGAGTAAGCGCGGCGCCTGTGCGTTTTTCGCGAGCAAGCTCGCTCCTACAAAAAGCGCCAGCGATTGTCAGGTTCCGGCAGGCGCATCCGGCACCTGGGGCAACGCTGCGCCTTTGGGCCACAGCATCCAGATCTGCCCTTGCTGTTTCATATTCCCCGCCAACTCGCCTGCGGCATTGCCTGTGCCCCAGAACAGATCTGCGCGTACTTCTCCGGTGATTGCGCCGCCGGTATCCTGCGCGGCGACAGGGCGTGCCAGTGGCGTGCCGTCTGGTTTGGTGGTCGACAACCACAACAGGCTGCCCAGCGGAATCACCTTGCGATCCACTGCCACACTGTAGCCGGCGGTCAATGGCACGTTCAGCGAACCGCGTGGGCCTTCGTTGCTGTCGGGGCGGGCGCTGAAGAATACGTAGCTGGGGTTGCTCGCCAGCAGTTCTGGAATGCGCTGCGGATGGGCCTTGGCCCAGGCGCTGATGGCGCCCATGGTCACGTCTTCTTTTTTCAGTTCGCCTTGTTCCACCAGCCAACGGCCAATAGGGTGGTATGGGTAGCCGTTCTGGTCGCCGTAACCCACACGCAGTTGACGCCCGCCGGCCAGTTGAATACGCCCCGAGCCCTGGATTTGCAGGAACTGCAGGTCCATCGGGTCGGTCAGCCAGGCGATCGGCTTGGCGGTAGAGCCTTGGCTGTTGAGAGTGCTGGCGTCGTCATACGGCTTGAGCACACGGCCTTCCAGGCGCCCGCGCAGGCGCTTGCCCTTGAGCTCCGGGTAGATGCTGTCGAGGTTGACGACAATCAGGTCGTCCGGCACGCCGTATACCGGCACGTGGGCGGTGGTGGTCTTGGTCAGGCTGCCGGGGTAGACCGGCTCGTAATAACCCGTGATCAAGCCGTTTGGCGTGTTGTTGGCCGAACGCAGGCCGAAGACATCCAGGTGTTCCTTGAGAAAGCTACGAACCGCTACGGCATCGCCCGGTACGCTAGCCGCTGTCGCGCAGGTCGGGCCCCAGATCGGGTCGGCCTTGAGGCGCTGGCAGGCGCTGCGCCAGGATTCAAACCCGGCGAGCAAGTCGCTGTCGGAAACGCTCGGCAGGGCTTCCCACGGTGCGCTCACATAGGTGGCAACGGCGTGAGGTTTTGTTGGCTCCTGGGCAACTTCTTTATCGGTGTCTTTACCGGCATCGCAGCCGGCCAGTAGCGCGAACATTGGCAGAGCCCAAGCCAGGCGGCGGCCCCAGGGTTTGAAGGTGACATTCATGCAAGCAATTCCTGAAACGATTGCCCGCGCTTCACTGCATCCGGGCAACCTTATTATTAATAGGGCTATTGGTCTTTGTGGGCGGTGCGAGGATACTGGCCGCCGTTTCCCGTGACCTTGAAGCCATGATGATGTTAAAAAAACTGACCGTTGTATTGCTGGCCTGCCTGGCTTTGTCTGCCTGTGGCGGTGTTGATCCCAATTCCCCCCTGGGCCAGCGCAAGGCGATCTTCAAGCAGATGCTCAAGACCGGTGAAGACCTGGGCGGCATGCTGCGCGGACGTATCCCATTTGATGGCGCCAAGTTCGCCGAGGGTGCGGTCAAGCTGGATGCGTTGTCCCATGAACCGTGGAAACATTTCCCGAGCGTACGCGAAGAAGACCACACCAGTGCCAAAGATGATGTGTGGCAAAAACAGGCGCAGTTCCAGCAACTGGCCCGCGAACTTGAGGCGGCCACCGGTGAATTGGTGATCGCTAGCCAGGTGCAACCTTATAAAGCCAGTAGCCTTCAACCTGCGGTGCAAAAAGTTGAAGATGCCTGTAGCGCCTGCCATAAACAGTTCCGCGATCATTGATCGGTTTTACTGGTCGAGTTCTTCCACTGCGTCCTGCAGCTCTTTACGCGAGTCGGCCAGTTTCTCCTTACGCTTGTTGATCTTGTCCGGGTCGCCTTTTTTCATGGCTTTGTCGAGGTCGGCCTGACGGCGGCTGACTTCGTGCTTGGCGTCGAGCACCTTGTTTTCACGTTCTTTCTTCAAGCCGGCATCGGTGCAGTGGGCGGTAACTTCGGCCAGGGCTTTTTCCAGGCCAGCCTGTTGCGCGCTGTTGCCGTGGGCCTTGGCTTGTTCGATCTGGCTGCTGATGGCCTGGCGCTTGGCGGCGCAGCCGGTGAGGGGTTGTGCGTCTTCGGCGGCCAACAGCGGCGTGGACGTGAAGCTCGCGAAGGTCAGCAAGGCAAAGGGGGCGAGAAATTTCATATAAGGCTCCAAGTTCGCAATCAGGTGGCGGAGGGGATCAAAACCCATCTATCCCGGCTCCGCGTAATGTTTCAGCCAAGGCTTGTACCTGCGGGTCGCGAAAAAAAGCGCTGAGTTGCGCCGCGCGTCCCGGGCCGATGCCATCTGAGGCCAGCCAGGCTTGAGTGTCTTTGGCGACCAGCGTCTGCCAGTCTCCTTCCAGGTTGTTGCGCGCCGCCGGCGGCACGCCCAAGGCCTTGAGCCATAGTGAAAAAGGGCGTTGCCGGGCGCTTTGAATACTGTCGAGCACCCGCGCACGGGTACGCTCGCCTAAGCCCTCAATGGTAGCAAGCTCGGCCGCATCAAGTGTCAACCAATCGAGAAAGCCTGCGATTAGACCGGCCTGGATCAATACGTTCCAGGTTTCGCGCCCCATGTGGGGCAAGGCCAGGCCGTGTTTACCGCTCAGCCAGGTGAGGCGGGCGAGCAGTTGGTCTTCGCAGCCAGGGTCCAGTTGCCAGCAGCTCAAGGCGTGGAAATCTTGAGCGTTGGGTACCTGCACGTCCACGCGTGTCTCGTTGCGCAGGATCACCTCGTCCAGTCGCGGTATGACCTGGCCCGCCAGGCTGATCGACACGTGATCGCCGGGGCGGATATCCAGGGCTTGCCAGCGTTTCAGGGAGCCGACGCTCACTCGGCTGATCTGCCGATCATCCAGCCGTACGGGCTCCAATTCGAGGATAGGTGTAATACGCCCGGTACGTCCCACCCTGAACTCGACCTTGCGCACCAGGGCCAGTGCCTTGATAGCCGGGTACTTCCAGGCAACCGACCAGTAGGGCGCACTGGCTTGCCAGCGCTCGGCGGGCGCTCGCGCAGCCTGGTGCAGCACCACGCCGTCGCTGGCGAAGGGTAATGGCGCGTTGTACCAATGCGTGCGCCAATGCGCAGCTTCGCTGATGGTGCTGACGGGTTGGCTGTACTGTTGGCTATCGGTGAAGCCCCAGCGCGCCAAGGTGGCAAGGTGTTCGGTGAAGTCCGTCGGGCCGTCTGGCCACGCCCAGACGAACAGGCCGATCCCGGCAGCCTCGGCATCGCTCAACCGACGACGGTTCATCAGGCCAGCCACTTTGCTGCGTGCATTGAGCCCGCCCTTGAGCGATTGCACATGGTGGTTGAGGCGCCAATAGAGTTCGCCTTGCAGCACCACATCAACGGCGTCGGGCAACTGTTGGACAATGCCGGGGATCTTGACGGCGGAGGCTGACCAATCGTGGCCAAGCAGGCCGTCGCCCCGACTGATGAGCTGATGCAAGCGGCCCTGGCGATACACCAGTGTCACCGCAACGCCATCGACCTTGGGTTGGACCCAGACATCCTGTCGAGTGCTGAGCCAGTCACTGACGGCCGGCTCGCTCGGCAGCTTTTGCAGGCCAGTGTGTGCGGCCGGGTGAGGTAAGGTACCGCGCGCACTGGCCAGCGGGTTATCAGGCTTGGGTGTCTGCTCGCGAGTGCATTCTTGCCAATGCGCCAGGCGTCTGCGGGCCTGGTCGTAGAGCTCATCGCTGATCAGGGCTTGGCCCTGTCGATGGTAGCTGTCGTCCCACTGCTGGATTTGCCTGGACAGGGTTTCCAGCTGTGAGTGAACGTCATCGGGGCAGGTTTCGGCCCAGGCCCAGGCGGGTGCGGCGCTTATGAGAACAGCCAGTAATACGTGCATCATGAGCATCCTTGCTCGAAAAGGGGGGCCAGCCTAAGTGATCCGCGCGCCCACAAAAAAGCCCCGACCGAGCGGGGCTTTTTACCGGGTGTTTCTGTTTACTTGAACAGGCCGCCCAAGGCCTTCACAGCATCATTGTTTTCAGCCTTGGCCTGCTGCTTCTGCTGCTTGGCGTCGACTTTTGCCTGGCTGTCGGCGAGTTTGTTGCAAGCTTTGTTGACCTGCTCCAACGCAGTCTCATACGCCCGCACTTTCAGCAGATCGTTCTTGGCATTGGCCGCGTCGATCTTGGCTTGCAGGTCTTTGGGTTGCTGCTGGCAGTCGCCGGCATTGCCGCCACCGAGCTGGGCGCTCAGGGCGCCGCTCAAAGCGTTCAGGTCAGCGGCCTGGGCCGACAGGGTGAACAGGCTGAGCAGAAGGGCGGCAGGGGCGAGCGTGGAAATGCGCATGAAAACCTCAATGTTCGATTGCCTGCGCGCTTATCCATCCCGGGCGGGCGCAGTGCAATATCCAAATAAGGTGAAGGGCCCGAGAGGGCGCGGATTCTAGTGGGCCATCATTTGGCCTGCAAGCCTTGGATCCAAAAAAGCCCGAAGTGGTCCTGCAGGCAACAAAAAGCCCCGCCAGGCAGACCTGGCGGGGCTCTATTTGCCGCGAACGATTACAGGCCGGCGGCGGTACGCAGGTCGTTGGCGCGGTCGGTTTTTTCCCAGGTGAAGGTGCTGAAGGTGTCATCACCTACAGTCTTCTGCGCAGGGGTGCGGCCGAAGTGGCCGTAGGCTGCGGTTTCCTGGTACATCGGGTGCAGCAGGTCGAGCATGGTGGTGATTGCGTAAGGGCGCAGGTCGAAGATCTCACGCACCAGCTTGACGATCTTGTCATCGCTGATCTTGCCGGTGCCGAAGGTGTTCAGCGAGATCGACGTAGGCTGGGCCACGCCAATGGCGTAGGAAACCTGGATTTCGCAGCGCTCGGCCAGGCCGGCAGCCACGATGTTCTTGGCCACATAACGACCGGCGTAAGCCGCAGAGCGGTCAACCTTGGAAGGGTCCTTGCCGGAGAATGCACCACCGCCGTGACGGGCCATGCCGCCGTAGCTGTCGACGATGATCTTGCGGCCGGTCAGGCCGCAGTCGCCCACGGGGCCACCGATGATGAACTGGCCGGTCGGGTTGATGTGGAACTGGGTGTCCTTGGTCAGCAGTTCGGCAGGCAACACATGCTTGACGATCAGTTCCATCACGCCTTCACGCAGGTCGGCGTAGGACACGTCCGGGTTGTGCTGGGTCGACAGTACGACGGCGTCGATGCCCACGACTTTGCCGCCTTCGTAGCGGCAGGTCACCTGGGACTTGGCGTCAGGGCGCAGCCATGGCAGTACGCCGGATTTACGCGCCTCGGCCTGGCGTTGTACCAGCTGGTGCGAGAAGGTGATCGGCGCGGGCATCAGTACGTCGGTTTCGTTGCTGGCGTAGCCGAACATCAGGCCCTGGTCGCCGGCGCCCTGGTCTTCAGGCTTGGCCCGGTCAACGCCCTGGTTGATGTCCGGGGACTGCTTGCCGATGATGTTCATCACACCGCAGGTTGCGCCGTCAAAGCCGACGTCGGAGCTGTTGTAGCCAATGTCGGTGATCACGTCACGCACGATCTGCTCCAGGTCGACCCAGGCAGTGGTGGTAACTTCGCCGGCGATGATCGCCACGCCCGTTTTCACCAGCGTCTCGCACGCCACACGGGCGAACTTGTCTTCAGCGATGATAGCGTCCAGCACCGCGTCAGAAATCTGGTCGGCGATTTTGTCCGGATGCCCTTCAGACACGGACTCGGAGGTGAAAAGGGAGTATTCGCTCATCTCGATGTTTTCCTGATATTTACCGATGGTGAGTGTCGCCAGCCGGTCGCTGAAAATGGCGGACCTGAATCTGGAAACCATTACGTAAACCTACATAGAGGCTTTCCCCGGGAACGAGTCCCGCAGCGGTGGCCCAACGGGCCAGATCGTCCTGTTCAAAACCCAGCCAGAGATCACCGCAGGCCTCCTTGGCCCAATTCTGGTTGTGGCTGCATAAATCCGTAACCAGCAGGCTACCGCCGGGGTGCAGCAACCCGGCCATTTGCTTGAGAGCTTCTGCCGGTGCGGCGAAATGGTGCAAGACCATGTTCAGCACCACGCAATCGGCTCGCAGGCCGGTGTCACTCAGGGCGTCGGCCAGCTGCAGGCGCACATTGCCCAAGGCTTCGCGCTCACAGAGTTGACGCGCCAGTTCAAGCATCGCCGGGCTGTTATCCAGCGCGGTGACCTGCTCGAAGCGACGCGCCAGTTCGGGCAGGAACCCGCCGTCGCCAGGGCCGACTTCCAAGGCCGTGGCCTCTTCACTGAAGCTCAGCTTGTCCAGCAGCGCCAGTACGCTTTCGCGATACTGGGCCAAGCCGGCGATCAGATCCTGCTGGGCGCGAAACTTATCGGCCACCCGTGAGAAAAAATCCTGGCTGGCGGCGGCGCGTTGCCCGTGCACCTGGCCGATACGCGATTGCACATCGCCGGGCAGGCACAAGTTATCCACTTCTTCGAGCAGGGCAGCGTGCAATTTGCCGCCAAGCAGTTCGGTATGGGGCAGTGCACGCCGGTAGAAAATCGCATTGCCTTCGCGACGGGTGGCCACCAGGTCGGCCTGGGCCAGCACCTTCAAATGGTGGCTCATGCCGGACTGGCCGATGGCGAAGATCTGCGCCAGCTCCAGTACTCCGAAAGAATCGTTGGCCAGTGCGCGCAGTACGTTCAAGCGCAACGGATCGCCAGCGGCCTTGCACAAGGCAGCCAGTTCATCGCCGTCGTCAGGACGCAGGGAGGGCACGGGTAGGTTCATAAGGCCAGCAGTCTAGTGACGGGTGTAGATCCTCGCAAGGCCAATATCAAAAAGTTTTGATATTGAACGATAAGTGGCGGTTATAAGCTGTCGCTATAACCTTTAGACGAACCGGTTAAAGGTTTCTGCAAGGGATTGATGCCCAAAGCACAGGAAAAACGCCCTCAAGTGACTATCTGTCATTGCCCGCAGGCGGTGGCTGAGGGAAAATGCCGGTCCTTTTTTCCGTTTCTTTTCAGCAAACTCCAGGAGATCAGCGATGCCCAGCCGTCGTGAGCGTGCCAACGCCATTCGTGCCCTCAGCATGGATGCCGTGCAAAAAGCCAACAGCGGCCATCCCGGTGCCCCGATGGGCATGGCGGATATCGCCGAGGTACTTTGGCGTGACTACCTGAAACACAACCCGAGCAACCCGTCGTTCGCCGACCGTGACCGCTTCGTGCTGTCCAACGGCCACGGCTCGATGCTGATTTATTCGCTGCTGCACCTGACCGGCTACGACGTCACCATCGACGACCTCAAGAGCTTCCGTCAGCTGCACAGCCGCACCCCGGGCCACCCGGAATTCGGCTACACCCCGGGCGTCGAGACCACCACCGGTCCCCTGGGCCAAGGCCTGGCCAATGCGGTTGGTTTCGCCCTGGCGGAAAAAGTCCTGGGCGCGCAGTTCAACCGCCCCGGCCACGACATCGTTGACCACCACACCTACGTATTCCTGGGTGATGGCTGCATGATGGAAGGCATCTCCCACGAAGTCGCTTCCCTGGCCGGTACCCTGGGCCTGGGCAAGCTGATTGCCTTCTACGATGACAACGGCATCTCCATCGACGGTGAAGTCGAAGGCTGGTTCACCGACGACACGCCAAAGCGTTTCGAAGCCTACAACTGGCAGGTGATCCGCAACGTCGACGGCCACGATCCGGAAGAAATCAAGATCGCCATCGACACCGCTCGCAAGAGCGCGCAGCCAACCCTGATCTGCTGCAAGACCACCATCGGTTTCGGCTCGCCGAACAAGCAAGGTAAAGAAGATTGCCACGGCGCCCCGCTGGGTGACGCGGAAATCGCCCTGACCCGCGAAGCACTGAAGTGGAACCACGGCCCGTTCGAAATCCCGGCCGACATCTATGCCGAATGGGATGCCAAGGAAAAAGGCCTGGCGGCTGAATCCGAGTGGGACCAGCGTTTCGCTGCGTACTCCGCCGAATTCCCTGAATTGGCCAACGAGCTGGTACGCCGCCTGGCCGGTGACCTGCCTGCCGACTTCTCGGAAAAGGCCTCGGCCTACATCGCTGAAGTCGCGGCCAAGGGCGAGACTATCGCCAGCCGTAAAGCCAGCCAGAACACCCTGAACGCTTTTGGCCCGCTACTGCCTGAGTTCCTCGGCGGTTCTGCTGACCTGGCCGGTTCCAACCTGACCCTGTGGAAGGGGTGCAAAGGTGTCTCGGCCGAAGACGCCAGCGGCAACTACATGTACTACGGCGTGCGCGAGTTCGGCATGAGCGCCATCATGAACGGCGTGTCCCTGCACGGCGGCCTGGTGCCATACGGCGCGACCTTCCTGATGTTCATGGAATACGCACGTAACGCCGTACGTATGGCGGCACTGATGAAGAAGCGCGTGATCCACGTCTACACCCACGACTCCATCGGCCTGGGCGAAGACGGCCCGACGCACCAGCCGGTCGAGCAACTGACCAGCCTGCGCACCACGCCGAACCTGGATTGCTGGCGCCCAGCCGATGCGGTGGAATCCGCCGTGGCCTGGAAGCACGCCATCGAGCGCAAGGATGGCCCTTCGGCGCTGATCTTCTCGCGTCAGAACCTGCAGCACCAGGTGCGTACCGACGCGCAGATCGCCGACATCAGCCGTGGCGGTTATGTGCTCAAGGACTGCATCGGCGAGCCGGAGCTGATCCTGATCTCCACCGGTTCCGAAGTGGGCCTGACCGTTCAGGCGTACGACAAGCTGACCGAGCAAGGCCGCAACGTTCGCGTTGTGTCCATGCCATGCACCAGCGTGTTCGAAGCCCAGGACGCCGGCTACAAGCAATCGGTGTTGCCGTTGCAGGTCAGTGCGCGTATCGCCATCGAGGCGGCTCACGCCGACTACTGGTACAAGTATGTGGGCCTGGAAGGCCGCGTGATCGGCATGACCACCTACGGTGAGTCGGCGCCGGCGCCAGCGTTGTTCGAAGAGTTCGGTTTCACCCTGGAAAACATCCTGGGTCAGGCTGAAGAGTTGCTGGAAGACTAAGTCAGTCTGCGTTGTCTGTACTGGCGCCATCGCGGGCAAGCCCGCTCCCACATTTGGATCACGGTCCACTGTGGGAGCGGGCTTGCCCGCGATGGCGCCAGTACATTCATCACTGAACTAACCTTGATCGAGAACCCCATGCCCCAACCGCGTCCCTACAAAGTTGCACTCAACGGCTACGGCCGCATTGGTCGTTGCGTCTTGCGTGCTCTGTTCGAGCGAGGGGCGGCGGCCGGGTTTGAAATTGTCGCGATCAATGATTTGGCCGACATGGCCAGCATCGAATACCTGACACGCTTTGACTCCACCCACGGCCGCTTCCCTGGCGAAGTGCGGGTTGAAGGCGATTGTCTGCATATCAATGGCAACTGCGTGCAAGTGTTGCGCAGTGCCACCCCCGAAGGCATCGACTGGAAAGCACTGGGCGTCGACCTGGTGCTGGAATGCTCCGGTGTCTATCACACCCGTGCCGATGGCCAGCGTTTTCTCGACGCCGGCGCACCGCGTGTGCTGTTTTCCCAGCCGATGGCCAGCGAGGCGGATGTCGACGCCACCATCGTCTACGGCATCAACCAGGATTGCCTGACCGGCGATGAGCTGCTGGTGTCCAACGCGTCGTGTACCACCAACTGCAGCGTGCCGTTGTTACGCCTGCTGGACCAGGCGATCGGCCTGGATTACGTGTCGATCACCACGATTCACTCGGCGATGAACGACCAGCCGGTCATCGACGCCTATCACCACGAAGACCTGCGCCGCACGCGTTCGGCGTTTCAGTCAGTGATTCCGGTGTCCACCGGCCTGGCGCGCGGCATCGAGCGACTGCTGCCGGAACTTGCCGGGCGAATCCAGGCCAAAGCCGTACGGGTGCCGACGGTGAATGTGTCTTGCCTGGATATCACCATGCAAACCGTCAGTGACACTGACGCGGCCGAGGTCAACCGAATCCTGCGCGACGCCGCCACCAGCGGCCCGCTCAAAGGTCTGTTGGCCTACACCGAGTTGCCCCACGCCAGTTGCGATTTCAACCATGACCCGCATTCGGCGATTGTCGATGCCAGCCAGACCCGCGTTTCCGGCCCCAGGCTGGTGAACATCCTGGCCTGGTTCGACAACGAATGGGGCTTTGCCAACCGCATGCTGGATGTTGCCGAACACTATCTGCACATCGCTTCTAAACAACCTCAACAGTAATTCAGGAACTGCGACCCATGACCGTGTTGAAGATGACCGACCTCGATCTGCAAGGTAAGCGCGTACTGATCCGCGAAGACCTCAACGTCCCCGTCAAGGACGGTGTTGTCACCAGCGATGCGCGAATCCTGGCCTCGCTGCCGACCATCAAGCTGGCCCTGGAAAAAGGCGCGGCCGTGATGGTCTGCTCCCACCTGGGTCGCCCGACCGAAGGTGAGTTCTCCGCCGAAAACAGCCTCAAGCCGGTCGCCGAGTACCTGAGCAAGGCCCTGGGCCGTGACGTGCCATTGGTCGCAGACTACCTGGGCGGCGTGGACGTGAAAGCCGGCGATATCGTGTTGTTCGAAAACGTGCGCTTCAACAAGGGCGAGAAAAAGAACAGCGACGAACTGGCCCAGCAATACGCCGCCCTGTGCGACGTGTTTGTGATGGACGCGTTCGGCACCGCCCACCGCGCCGAAGGTTCGACCCACGGCGTGGCCAAGTTCGCCAAGGTCGCCGCGGCGGGCCCGTTGTTGGCTGCCGAGCTGGATGCGCTGGGCAAGGCCCTGGGCGCTCCGGCCCAACCGATGGCGGCCATTGTTGCCGGCTCCAAGGTATCCACCAAACTGGACGTGCTCAACAGCCTGAGCCAGATCTGCAACCAACTGATCGTCGGCGGCGGCATTGCCAATACCTTCCTGGCCGCTGCCGGCCACCCGGTGGGCAAGTCCCTGTACGAGCCAGACCTGCTCGACACCGCCCGCGCCATCGCCGCAAAGGTCAGCGTGCCGTTGCCGGTGGACGTGGTGGTTGCCAAGGAATTCGCGGAAAGCGCCGCGGCGACCGTCAAGCTTATCGCTGACGTGGCCGACGACGACATGATCCTGGACATCGGCCCACAAACGGCGGCCAACTTCGCCGAGCTGCTCAAGGCATCCCAGACTATCCTGTGGAATGGCCCGGTGGGCGTATTCGAGTTCGAGCAATTTGGCAACGGCACCAAAGTGCTGGCTAAAGCGATCGCTGAAAGCTCGGCGTTCTCCATCGCTGGCGGTGGCGATACCCTGGCGGCTATCGATAAATATGGTGTGGCTGATCAGATCTCCTACATTTCTACCGGTGGCGGCGCTTTCCTCGAGTTCGTCGAGGGCAAGGTGTTGCCAGCCGTGGAAGTGCTGGAAACCCGAGCCAAAGGTTAAGGCTCGCGTGATCAGGAAAAGGAGCGTTCCCATGATCAAGTCGTTGGCACTGGTGATCGCAGCGGGCCTGTTGGCCGGCTGCGGCAGCACACCCAGCGCGGCGCCGGAGGCGGATAACGCCAAGGCACCGTTGAGAAAAAGCTGTTACCAGGCTGACTGGCAAGCCGAGACCATGCCGGTGATCAACAAGCGCATCGGCAACGAACGGCTGGAGAAATACGACTCCGCGCCCAACGGTCAGGAACAGGGTTGCCCATGACGGGTCTGATCCACTAACCGATAGCAACGGTGGCCCCAGGTCGCCCTGCGAGGATTGGCAATGAAAGGCGTTTTCGCCCTGGCAGCCCTGGCCCTGTTGGCCGGCTGCAGCAGCATGAACCTGTTCGACAAGGCAGAGCCAGCCGACAAATGGACCACCTGGACCTGCGACAGCAAAGCCGAGGTCAACTGGCGCTTTGCCAACCAGGCCCGCTCCGAAGTGGATGTTCGCCTCGGCGGTTCGGACCAGGTTTATCGGCTCAAGCAAGAGGTAGCCGCTTCGGGCGTGCTGTACAGCGACGGCCAGTTGGCGTTTCACACCAAAGGTGAGGAAGGCCTGGTTTACTGGGTAGCGACGGATGATTTGATTGGGCGCGGCTGCAAAGCCAACTGAGAATACGATCTGAAGTCCAATGAGATCAAAATGTGGGAGCTGGCTTGCCTGCGATTGCGGTGGGTCAGCAAAGCCAATATCGACTGGTTCTCCGCCATCGCAGGCAAGCCAGCTCCCACATTGACCTGCTTCACAGTGGCACTAGCGCTAAGCCACACCAGCAATAACGATTCAGCAGCTCAAGCTCAACCCCTTGATCTGCAATAACTTGAATAGCAGCCGCCGCTACGGCAGGCTTGCACGATTAACGACCCTCGACCGGGAGAGACAACACAATGGCACTTATCAGCATGCGTCAAATGCTGGACCACGCAGCCGAGTTCGGCTACGGCGTCCCAGCCTTTAACGTCAACAACCTTGAGCAGATGCGCGCCATCATGGAGGCCGCTGACAAGACCGACTCCCCTGTGATCGTCCAGGCTTCGGCCGGTGCGCGCAAATACGCTGGCGCCCCGTTCCTGCGTCACCTGATCCTCGCCGCCATCGAAGAATTCCCGCACATCCCGGTGTGCATGCACCAGGACCACGGCACCAGCCCTGACGTGTGCCAGCGCTCGATCCAACTGGGCTTCAGCTCGGTGATGATGGACGGTTCCCTCGGCGAAGACGGCAAGACCCCAACCGACTACGAGTACAACGTACGCGTCACCCAACAAACCGTGGCCATGGCGCACGCCTGCGGCGTTTCGGTTGAAGGCGAGCTGGGCTGCCTGGGTTCGCTTGAAACTGGCATGGCCGGCGAAGAAGACGGCATCGGCGCCGAAGGCGTGCTGGACCATAGCCAGATGCTGACCGACCCGGAAGAAGCCGCCGATTTCGTCAAGAAGACCCAGGTCGACGCCCTGGCCATCGCCATCGGCACCAGCCACGGCGCCTACAAGTTCACCAAGCCACCTACCGGCGACGTGTTGGCCATCGACCGCATCAAGGAAATCCACAAGCGCATCCCCAACACCCACCTGGTGATGCACGGTTCTTCCTCGGTACCGCAAGAGTGGCTGGCGATCATCAACCAGTACGGCGGCGACATCAAAGAAACCTACGGCGTACCGGTTGAAGAAATTGTCGAAGGCATCAAGTACGGCGTGCGCAAGGTCAACATCGACACCGACCTGCGCCTGGCATCCACCGGTGCGATGCGTCGCCTGATGGCCACCAACCCGAGCGAGTTCGACCCACGTAAATTCTTCGGCGCCACTGTGACGGCGATGCGTGATGTGTGTATTGCGCGTTATGAAGCCTTTGGTACTGCGGGTAATGCTTCGAAGATCAAGCCGATCTCGTTGGAAGCGATGTACCAGCGGTATTTGAAAGGTGAGTTGAACGCTAAGGTGAACTAAGCCTCAAGTGTTAATAAAAGCCCGCAGCGATGCGGGCTTTTTTATGGACACCATTTAATCAACTTGCAGATGAAGCGCCGAAACCACGGCGTTCTTTGGCTTGTCGCAACGGTGCTGTAGCACCCACACCGGACCTTTAGCCGACGCACGGTCAATGTGGGAGCCGGGCTTGCCCGCGATGGCAGTGTGTCAGGCGCCGAGGATATTGGCTGATACGCCGCCATCGCGGGCAAGCCCGGCTCCCACAGGGTGCAACGGTGTGTTTAAGACTTTGGGTTTATCTGGGAAAAATCCTGTGTCTCACGGGACGATTCACTCGTGATCAATATCCAATTTCGCAAACGTCACCCGCGCACCCTCATTGGTGTCGCCCGTATTGTCCTGCACATACACCCCCGCCTTGAAGTACAACGGCTTGTCGCCCCATGCCGCGCCAATCCGTTCATTCCACTCACTGTCAGCGGCATACACGCTCAGCAGCCCGGCTTTGTTGAGGTTGATCACGTAGGTGAAGCTCTTCTGCAGTGGCACATTGGAGGCGACGATGATCACCTGGCTTTCGGCCTCGTCCGGGCGCATGCGCACTTTGGCGACGATGTTGCCGGTCTGGGTTTTCTCCTTGAATTGGTACTCCAGCTTGATCAGCGGTTTCTGGCTGTCGTAGGCATGGATCTGGCCGATCACGATCTTGCCGGAGGAGGGCACCTGGTTGACGGTGAGGGTGGCGCGCAGGAAGTTGTCGGCCTCGGGGTAGGTCCAGTTACGCAGGCGGCCGTCGGCGTAGGTTTCGCGCAGTTCGCTGCGTGGGTAGATGGCGTTTTCGGTGCGCGAGCCCGTCACAGGTGTCCAGAACTGCACGTCGCTGCCTTCGGCCTGGAAGTATTGATCGTTGAAGCCGCTCAGCAGCCTTGGCGTTTCAATGGTCGTGGGTGGGGAGCCGACCGGAATGCTCAGGTTCCAGGTGGAAAGGTCGATCATGGTGTTGGCCTTTTTACAGAGGGTGTAGGCATTGGCCCAAAGGGCCTTCCAGGTTCTTTATAGGCCGTGCTGGTGAGATTGTTAAACAATTGCTGGCAATTTATTGGCGTCAGCTAAATGTCAAAAAGCCATGTCGCCCGTGAACCGCGGGCTACAGGGCCTTACCGTTAGTCGGCTTCCTGGCCTTTGGCACAATGAGGGCACCCACGTCACTTCTGCTTTTTTGGCCGCGCGGCTAGAGTGAGCCCTCAGTGTTTATCCGGCCTTGGTAGCAAAAGTGACCGGTGCAGCTCCCTAAGGAAGAGACGTAGCATGGATGGCGCTCCACAACACGACGATGCAATTTCGGTTCTGTTGGTGGTCGATGACTACCCGGAAAACCTCGTCAGCATGCGTGCGCTGTTGCAGCGTGACGACTGGCGGGTGATAACCGCCGCGTCTGGCCTGGAAGCCTTGGAGTTACTGCTGGCCCACGAGGTCGACCTGGTGCTGCTGGACGTGCGCATGCCGGGCATGGACGGTTTCGAGGTGGCGCGCCTGATGCGTGGCAGCCAGCGTACGCGCATGACGCCGATTATCTTTCTGACGGCCACCGCCCATTCGCCCGACGCGGTGCTGGAAGGCTACGCCAGTGGTGCGATCGACTACCTGTTCAAGCCCTTTGACCCGCACATCCTCAAGCCCAAGGTGCAGGCCTTGCTCGAGCACCAGCGCAATCGCCGTGCCTTGCAGCGCCTGAGCCATGACCTGGAATTGGCCCGCGCTTTTAATGCCTCGGTGCTGGATAACGCCGCCGAGGGCATTCTGGTGGTGAGCGAAAACAGTGTGATCGAGTATGCCAACCCGGCCATTTCCCGGCTGTTGAATGCAACGATGGCTGAGTTGCAGGGCGAAAGTTTCCTCAGTTTCCTGCAAAAGCCCCATGTGCCAGCCTGGTTGGGCTTTCCCATGTACGAGGCATATCGCCGGGGCGAGACGTGGCGCCAACACGATGCCATTTTGCGCACCGGTCGGGGCCAGCAAGTGCCGGTAGCGTTGTCCTGCGCGCCTTTGCCTGCGGAGCAGAAGGCAATGGTGGTGACGGTGCTGGACATGTCTGAAGTGCGTCACCTGCATCAGCAACTGGAATTCCAGGCCGTGACCGACCCGCTGACCGGGCTGCTGAACCGGCGCGGTTTCCATCAGGCGATGGAGAATACGTTGCTGCGCAGCGAACGTAGCGAGCAGGCGCTGGTATTGCTGTACCTGGACCTGGATGGCTTCAAGCGGGTCAACGATACGTTGGGCCATGACGCCGGGGATCGCGTGCTGCGTTGGGTTTCGGAGCAGATGCAAGCATGCCTGCGTTCCTACGACATTCTCGGGCGCATGGGTGGGGATGAATTCACCGCGTTGCTGGAGCTGGAGTTTCCCGAGCAGGCCGCGAAGATCGCGGAAAAGCTCATCGAGCGGGTATCGGTGTGCCAGCAGGTCGATGGTCTGGAGGTGATGCTTGGGGTCAGTATTGGCATCGCGACGTTCCCGGATTGCGGCTCGGACTTGAGCGGCCTGCTACGGGCCGCGGACATTGCCATGTACGAAGCCAAGCGCGCCGGCCGTCAGCAGTATCGTTACTACGACCAGGAAATGAACGGCCGCGCCCGCTCGCGGTTGATGCTGGAAGACAGTGTACGTACCGCCATCGCCAACAAGGATTTCACCTTGGTGTACCAGCCTCAGGTCTCTCTGGAAGACGGGCGTTTGCGCGGCGTCGAAGCGCTGTTGCGCTGGCAGCATCCCAGCGTCGGCGATGTGCCGCCGGGCCTGTTCTTGCCACTGCTGGAAGAGGCGCGGTTGATCAACCAGTTGAGTGCCTGGATCTACCAGCAAGTCGCCGCCCAGCGCCAGGCCTGGCAAGCCACCTTCGACCCCGAACTGGTGTTGAGCGTGAGCCTGAGCAGCAGCCAGTTCAACATGCCCAACCTGGCCAACCAACTGCAGCAGATGCTGGAGCGACATGGGTTACAGGCGCGACAACTGGAGGTGGAAATCGGCGAAGACTGCTTGATGAGCAATCTCGCCGAGTCCACCAAGCAACTCCAGTTACTGCGCCGGATAGGGGTGCGGATTGCCCTGGACGATTTTGGCTGCGGCCAGTGCTCCCTGGCCCATTTGCGCGACTTGGCGTTCGACACCCTCAAGCTTGACCCTCAACTGGTGGCGCGCCTGCCTGGCTCGGTGCGGGATGCGGCGATGGCGCGCAGCATCATCCAACTGTGTGAGCATTTTGGTGTGCTGGTGATCGCCGAAGGCGTGGAGACCCTTGAGCAAACCCAGTGGCTCAAGGCCAATGGCTGCGCCCATATCCAGGGGCCGTGGGCTGCGCTGCCGTTGATGGCCGAGGACGTTGCCGGCTGGTCGTACCCTCGCGCGCTTTGAATTCGCTACACTGGCGCCCGTCCCAATTGCGTTGCAGAGCCCATGACCGCGTTGAAATACCTCCAGGCATACCCCGCCGCGCTCCAGGAGCAAGTGCGCCAACTGATCGCCAAGGACCAGTTAGGGGCTTACCTGGACCAGCGTTACCCCGAACGCCATGCGGTGCAGAGCGACAAGGCCCTGTACGCCTACGCCCTGGCCTTGAAGCAGGAGCACCTGCGCAACGCGCCGTCTATCGACAAAGTGCTGTTCGACAACCGCCTGGACCTGACCCATCGTGCCTTGGGTTTGCACACCACGATTTCTCGGGTGCAGGGCGGTAATCTCAAGTCCAAGAAAGAGATCCGCATCGCTTCGCTGTTCAAGGAGGCGGCCCCGGAGTTTCTGCGCATGATCGTGGTGCACGAGCTGGCGCACTTCAAGGAATCGGACCACAACAAGGCGTTCTATAAACTCTGCCAATACATGATGCCGGGCTACCATCAGGTGGAATTCGACCTGCGTGTGTACCTCACCTGGCGCGATTTGCAGGGCAAGCCCTAACCCCAAGGCGACTGACCATGGATGTGAGCAAGACCAAAAGCAGCTTCTACCGCCGCCTGTACGTGGCGTACTTGATCGACAGCCAACTGGCCAGCAGCGTCCCGGCGCTGACCGAGGCCACCGGTATGCCTCGGCGTACCGCCCAGGACACCATTGCGGCGTTGGCCGACCTGGATATTGTGTGTGAGTTCGAGCAGGAGGACGGTGCGCGTCACCATGCCGGGCGCTATCGGATTCGGGACTGGGGGGCGATTGATCGGGGGTGGATCGAGGCTAATCTGGCGTCGATCAAGCAGGTGTTGGGCTATCCCTGAAGGTCGGCTTAGGCAGGACTGACGCTATCGCGGGCAAGCCCGGCTCCCACAGTCCAGTGTGGGAGCTGGCTTGCCTGCGATGGCGCCCTCAGATGCGCCGCATACCAATATGTGGAATATCATCTTCCAGGTATTCCTCACCCGCCACCACAAACCCATATCGCCCGTAATACCCCTGCAAATGCGCCTGGGCCGAGAGAAAAATCGGCGTTTGCGGCCAGATATCCTCAATGCGCTCAAGCGCCTCCTCCATCATGTGATGCCCCAGCCCGGTGCCCCGTGCCGCTGGCGAAACGATGACGCGACCAATCACCACATCGCCGCCCTGGGACTCCGGGTCCAGCAGGCGCAGGTAAGCCAATAGCTCATTATCTTGCCAGGCCATCAGGTGATGGGTGTCACCCGCCAGGTCCTGCCCGTCGATGTCCTGATACGCGCATTTCTGCTCGACGACGAATACCTCGCTGCGCAAGCGCAGGACGGCATACAGCTGGTCCTTGCCCAAGTCGTCGTGATGTTTGCAAATCCAATCAACCGTCATGATGTGTGCTCTTGTAAAGACGTGCCTGGATAGTAAGCGCGGCGGGCGCTGCTGTCTAAAATTGGCAAATGTGTGAATGGCGTCAATTTGCCATCATTGAGTGCGTGCGCTGCTGGCTGCTTTGTGTAATCTGCAATGCAGGCTCATTGATGAGCTACTGTTATCAGGCCACCGCCTGCCCGCCAAGGACTTTGAGCATGCCGAGATTGACTCGTGCCGTTGCTTTGATCGCAGTGCTGCTGCTGGCCCAGCCGGTGCTGGCACAGCGTCTGCGTCTGGTGGCGGATGGCTGGCCGCCCTTCACCGATGCCACCTTGATCAATGGCGGTTTGGCCACCGATATCGTCAGCACGGCCCTGGCCCGTGCGGGGTACGCCAGTGACTTTGAGCAGGTGCCCTGGGCCCGTGCGCTCAAGGGCGTGGGCGATGGGCGCTACGATGTGCTGATCAACGCCTGGTACGACGAGGCCCGCACGCAGTTTGGCCAGTTTTCTGCTGAGTACCTGCTTAACCGTGTGCGCTTTCTCAAGCGCAGCGACGATGACATTGTTTATCACAGCCTGGCCCGACTGCGCGACGAGACCATCGCCGTGGTACGCGGTTACGCTTACTCGGCGGCGTTCGATCAAGACTCCCAGCTACAGAAAGTACCCGTGCACAACTTCGCCATGGCGGTGCGCATGCTCGCTGCGCGGCGTGTGCGGTTGACGCTGGAGGACGAATACGTAGCGCGTTATTACCTGGCTCGGGAGTCGCCGCGGGTGCGCAATGCGGTGGCGTTTGTGGGCAAGCCGTTGAGCGAGAACAGCCTGCACATTCTGGTCAGTTTGAAGAACCCCGAGCACGCGCAGATTGTCGCCAGCTTTGATCGGGAGATTGTCAGGATGAAGGCTGATGGCAGTTATGCGCGCTTGATGAAGGCGCATGGGATGTAGCGTGCTTGCGGGCCTCATCGCGGGCAAGCCGGGCTCCCACATTTTGCCCGCATTCTTATGTTGGAACTCGGTCAAATGTGGGAACTGGCTTGCCTGCGATAGGGGTCTAAGCCGCACCGGTATCCTTGATCAGATGCGCCGCCAACGTACGCAACGGCCCCAACTGCCGGCAGATCAACGCCAACTGCGTCTGCACCAACCGCTGCGCCTCATCGATCTCATCGGGCATTTGCTCCAGCTCGGCTGCCAACCCCTCCTCGGCATCACTCTGGATCGCAATCGACTGTTTGTTGGCCAGGCCCGTAGCAATCTCATCGATACTCGCCGCCAGGCTGTTGCCCGCGCCTTCGATCAAGTGCTCGCGCACGTCGGCCGGTAACTGAGTATCGCGGTGCGCACCCAACCCCGACAAATAGCTGAGCAAGGTGTGAGACAGCACCAGGAACCGAAAACCCACGTCGGCTTCCTTACGAAAGTGCCCCGGCTCCATCAGCATATTGGCCAGGGTGGTGGACAACGCGGCGTCGGCGTTGTGCGCGTTGCGGCGGGCCAGGCGGTAAGCCAGGTCGTCGCTCTTGCCGGCGGCGTATTGCTGCATGATCTGGCGCAGGTAGATGCTGTTGCAGGTCAGGGTGTTGGCCAGCACTTTGTTCAAGCGCCGGCCTTGCCAGTCCGGCAGGAACAGGAATACCGCCAGGCCAGCGATCAGGCTGCCGAGCAAGGTATCGAACAGGCGTGGCAGGAACAGCCCGTAGCCATCGCCCACCTGGTTGAAGCAGAACAGCACCATCAGCGTGATCGCCGCCGTCGCCAGGGTGTAGCGGGTGGTGCGGTTGATAAAGAACACCAGGCCCGCGGCGATAGCGAACATCGACTGCACCACCGGGTTGGGGAACAGATCGAACAGCGCCCAGGCCACGGTGAGGCCGATGGCGGTGCCGATAATCCGCTGGCCGAGCTTGCGCCGGGTGGCGCCGTAGCTCGGTTGGCAGACGAACAGGGTGGTGAGGATGATCCAGTAACCCTGGGACGCGTGGATAGCGTGCAGGGTGGCGTAGCCGACGGTCAACGCCAGGGACAGGCGCAGGGCATGGCGAAACAGCAGCGAGGTGGGTGTGAGTTGGGTGCGCAGGCGCGTCCACATTTCCTTGAGGTTGCGCGGGGCGCGGTCCAACAGGTTACTGTCGGTGGCGTCCGCCAGGGCATCGGGATTGCTGGCGTCGCCCAGCAGGCGGTCGAGTGTGGACAGGTTGGCCGCCAAGGCGCGCAATGAACGCAGCAGGCCGCGCCAGGCCGGGTTGCTCTGGATGCGCAGGTGCTCAAGGGACGCGTTGAGGTCGCCCAGGGCCTGGGCAAAACTGTCGTCATAGATGAACGGTTGGCGCAGTTGGATCGACTCGGCCAGGGTCTGGCAGGCCTTGCCTTGCTGGCGCAGCAAGCGCTGGCAGCGAAACAGCACATCGCTATGGAAGAAGGCTTCAGTGAGGGCGTTGTAGGGGTAGTGGGAGGAACTGGCGCGCTCGTGGATGTCCTGGGCCAGGAAGTAAAGTTTCAGGTAGCGGCTGACCTTCGAGCCCGGTCGCCCATTGCCGACGCGGTGCAGGATGATTTCCTTCGCGGCATTCAGCGCAGCCACTACCCGGCCATTTTGCTGGGCCAACTCCAGGCGCCGCGCTTCCACGTCCAGCTGCCGGATCGGTTCGAACAACGATGACTTGAGCTTGAGGTAACGCCCCAGCTCGCGGAACAATCGCGCCAGGCTCTGCTGCACCGGCTGGTTGGAAAACAGCGCCTGCCATAGTACGGACAACACACCGTACCAGGCGGCACCGGCCACCAGCAGCAGCGGCTCATGCCAGAAATCCGTGACGGCGCCACCGCGCTGGTCCACGCCGATCATGGTGTAGACCGACAGAATCAAGGTGGCCGAAGCAATCGCGCCATAGCGTTCGCCCAGTGCGCCGAGCATGGTCAGGCCGAAACTGGCCAGGGCCAGGGCGATGGCAAATATCCAGGGGTAAGGGAACAGCAGCTCCACCGACAGCGCGGCAATGCTGAAACACACCAGTGTCACCGCCAGCGCGTTGAGGCGGCCTTGCCAGCTGTCATCGGTCTCGGCCAGGGCGCTGGCGATAATCCCCAGGAAGAGCGGGATCAGCAGCGTCATTTCATCCTGGTACCAACACAACGCCATGCTGCCGGTGAGGGCGATGAACACCCGTACGCTGTAGCTGAATTTATCCAGCGCCCACAGGCGCCGCATGGACTGCTTGAACGAGGTCGATGACATGAAGTCTGGAGTCTTCCGGGACGTTGTCGCTAAATTGAGCCAGTAATGACGCCACGGCAAGCGTAGCGATCACATCGGGCAGCAAAATTTTCAGTATCACTGCAAAACCAATGTGGGAGCGGGCTTGCCTGCGATTGCGGTGTTGGATTCACTGCCGCTATCGCAGGCAAGCCAGCTCCCACAGGGGGTTGCATCTCAAGGTGCACGTCAGGCGTATTGCGCGGCCGCGTAGCCGGAGGCCCAGGCCCACTGGAAATTGAACCCGCCCAGGTGGCCGGTCACGTCCAGCACTTCGCCGATAAAGTACAGGCCGGGGCTTTTCAGCGATTCCATGGTCTTGGAGGACACTTCCCGCGTATCCACCCCGCCCAATGTTACCTCGGCCGTGCGATAACCCTCGGTGCCGGCCGGTACCAGTTGCCAGCTCCCCAGCTTTTGCGCGATATCGGCAATTTCAGCGTGGGTGTACTGCTTCATAGGCTTGGATTCGAACCAGCTTTGGGCCAGCAGGTTGGCCATCTTCTTGGTGAAGATCTCACCCAACAGGGTTTTCAATTCGCTGTTGGGGTGTTCGGCCTGTTGCTGTTGCAGCCAGGCATGGGCGTCGTGGTCGGGCAGCAGGTTGATTTCTACCGTGTCGCCGGAGTGCCAATACGAGGAAATCTGCAAAATCGCCGGCCCGCTCAGGCCGCGATGGGTGAACAGGATATTCTCGCGAAAGCTCTGGCCGTTGCAGCTCACCAGGCAGTCGACCGAGGTGCCGGACAACTCGCCGCACAGCTCCTTGAGCTGGTCGGTGATGGTGAACGGCACCAGCCCGGCGCGGGTCGGCAGCAGTTCATGGCCGAATTGCCTGGCCACTTGGTAGCCGAAACCGGTGGCGCCCAGCGTCGGGATTGACAAGCCGCCAGTGGCGATCACCAGGGATTCACAGCGCAGCTCACCCAGGGTGGTTTGCAGTTGATAGCCGCTTTCGAGCTTGGCGATTGCCTCGGTGGAGGTGTCCAGGTGCAGGCTCACGCCGGTCTGGATGCACTCGTCGAGCAGCATGCCGAGGATGTCGCTGGACTTGTTGTCGCAGAACAGCTGGCCGAGTTTCTTCTCGTGGTATGGCACGCCGTGCTTGGCCACCAACCCGATGAAGTCCCACTGGGTATAGCGGGCCAGGGCGGATTTGCAGAAGTGCGCGTTGTGCGAGAGGAAGTTGGCCGGCTCGGTGTACATGTTGGTGAAGTTGCAGCGGCCGCCACCGGACATCAGGATTTTCTTGCCGGCCTTGTTGGCGTGGTCGATCAACATCACCTTGCGCCCACGCCCGGCGGCGGTCAGCGCGCACATCAAGCCTGCGGCGCCGGCGCCAATGATCACAACTTCGGTCGAGCGCACAGCCATGTCCTCACAAAACTATTGATTTGAAATGCAATCAACACTGTGGGAGCTGGCTTGCCTGCGATGGCGGTAGTGGATTCACCGTCGCTATCGCAGGCAAGCCAGCTCCCACAGTGATTCGGTCCTTGCAGTCACTATGTTGTTACAGGATCCGCACGCGCAGCGAACGACCTTTGATCTTGCCGTCATTCAAACGCTGCAACGCCTGCTTGGCGATGCCGCGTTCCACGGCCACGAAAGCCTGGAAGTCAAAGATCGCGATCTTGCCGACCTGGGCACCCGGAATGCCGGCTTCACCGGTCAATGCACCGAGGATGTCGCCTGGGCGCACCTTGTCTTTACGCCCGGCGGCGATGCACAGGGTGCTCATCTGCGGCAGCAACGGGCCACCGCTTTGCGGCTTGAGGTTGTCCAGTTGGTCCCAGTTCAGCGGCGACTTCTGCAGTTGCTCGATGGCCTGGGCGCGGTGGGCTTCGGACGGCGCCACCAGGCTGATGGCGATGCCGGTCTCACCGGCACGGCCGGTACGGCCTACACGGTGGATGTGAATTTCCGAGTCGCGGGCCAGTTCGACGTTGATCACCATGTCCAGGGCGTCGATGTCCAGGCCGCGGGCGGCTACGTCGGTGGCCACCAGCACCGAGGTGCTGCGGTTGGCAAACATCGCCAGTACCTGGTCACGGTCGCGCTGTTCCAGGTCACCATGCAGGCCAACAGCGGAAATGCCTTTGGACGTCAGGTGGTCGACGGTTTCCTGCACTTGCTGCTTGGTGAAGCAGAACGCCACGCACGAAGCAGGGCGGAAGTGCGCCAGCACCTTGGTCACGGCGTCCATGCGTTCTTCCGGGGAGATCTCGTAGAAGCGCTGTTCGATCTGATCGTCGGAGTGGAACGCTTCGGCTTTCACTTGCTGAGGCGCACGCATGAACTTGGAGGCCAGTTGCTTGATGCTCACCGGGTAAGTGGCCGAGAACAGCAGGGTCTGGCGGCGCGGTGGGGTCTTGCTGATGATGTCTTCGATGGCGTCGTAGAAGCCCATGTCGAGCATGCGGTCGGCTTCGTCGAGGATCAGGGTGTTCAAGCCGTCCAGCACCAGTGAACCTTTACGCAGGTGCTGCTGGATGCGGCCCGGGGTGCCGACGATGACGTGGGCGCCGTGCTCCAGGGAGGCAATCTGTGGGCCGAGGGACACGCCGCCGCACAGGGTCAGTACCTTGATGTTGTCTTCGGCACGGGCCAGGCGACGGATTTCCTTGGCGACCTGGTCGGCCAGTTCGCGGGTCGGGCACATCACCAGCGCCTGGCACCCGAAGTAGCGCGGGTTGATCGGGTTCAGCAGGCCGATGCCGAATGCGGCAGTCTTGCCGCTGCCGGTCTTGGCCTGGGCAATCAGGTCCAGCCCTTTGAGGATCACCGGCAAGCTTTGCGCCTGGATCTGCGTCATCTCGACGTAACCCAGCGAGTCGAGGTTAGCCAGCATGGCGGCGGACAGGGGCAAAGTATTAAAAGCGGTGGCGATGGTAGTCACGGGACTGGCTCTGCAAAACAAAATGTCGCGCAGTGTAACAGGCCCCCTTGGGTTTCTTTGTATGTTCTCGACGAGGAGTAGGGGGGCGCGGCAAGTTATCAGCTGCAAGCCGCAAGCTTGAGGCTTACAACTTGAAGCTTGCAGCTGCTTCAATGCTCGATATCGTGCTCGCGGCTGACCACCCGTTTGCCGTCCTTGGGCGACAGCTGCAGGAAGATCGCCGCTGCCAGCATCGCCATGAGGCCCACGGTGAGGAAGGTCAGTTGGAAGGCGCCCAGCACGGTATTGACCCCGTCATTGCCGGCTTCGGCGGTAAAGCCGCCGAGCAATGCACCGGCACAGGCCACGCCCAGGCTCAGGGACAATTGCGCCACTACCGACAGCAAGCTGTTGCCACTGCTGGCCTGGGCGTCGTCGAGGTCGATCAGGGTGACGGTGTTCATGGCGGTAAATTGCAGGGAGTTGATGGCCCCCAGTACCGCCAGCATGGCCAACAGCAGCGGGTAGGGCGTTTGTTCGCTGACCAGGCCCATGCTCGCCAGCATCAGGCCCAGGGCCAGGGTGTTGCCGGTCAGGACGATGCGGTAGCCGAGGCGCTCGATAAGCGGGCGTGCGATGGACTTGGCGAACATCGCCGCCGCCGCCAGTGGCAACATGCTCATGCCGGCTTCCGACGGCGAATAGCCCAGCGCCACCTGCAGCAGCAGCGGTACCAGGAACGGCAATGCGCCGCTGCCCAGGCGCGCAAACAGATTGCCCAGGATCCCCACGGCAAAGGTGCGCGTCTTGAACAGCACCGGCGAGAACAGCGGGTTATCGATATGCCCGGCGCGCAGCCAGTACGCCGCCAGGCAGGCGAACCCGCCGAACAGCAGCAATATCACGCGCAGATGCGGCAGGTGCAGTTCGCCCAGGCCTTCCATGGCGATGGTGATCAGCACCATCGCCGCGCCGAACAGCAGAAAGCCCAGGCCGTCGAAGCGCGTGCGCTCGCTGCCGCGCAGGTCGGGGATGAATTTCCACACGGCGTAGCAACCGATCATGCCCACCGGCAGGTTGATCAGGAAGATCCAGTGCCAGGTCAGGTATTGCACCATCCAGCCGCCCATTGTCGGGCCAAGCAAGGGGCCGAGCAGGCCTGGAATAGTGATGAAGCCCATGATCCGCACCAGCTCGGAGCGTGGATAAGCCCGTAGTACCACCAGTCGCCCGACCGGCAGCATCAGCGCACCGCCCAGGCCCTGGATCACCCGTGCGCCCACCAGCATGCTCAAGCTACTGGACAGCGCACACAGCAGCGACCCGATGCTGAACAGCATGATCGCGCCAAAGAAAATCTTCTTGGTGCCAAAGCGGTCAGCGATCCAGCCCGACGCCGGAATCAGCAAGGCGACGGTGAGCATGTAGGCGATCACCACGCCTTGCATGCGCAGCGGGTTTTCCGCGAGGTCTTGCGCCATGGCTGGTAGCGCGGTGTTGAGAATCGTCCCGTCCAGCGACTGCATGAAGAAGGCAATCGCTACCACCCAGGGGAGCCAGCGGGCGGTCTTGGCATCGAGAGGGGCACGATTCGGCATGGGATCCCTTTTAATTAGCAGGCTATGTGTTGGCGATTATGCGCCATCCGTCGCCGCTTTTCCCACTGGCGGTTCGTCTATATCTGACAATGTCACCTGCTCGCCCACCAGGAAATCCAGCAACGCCCGATGCACTGCCAGCGCGGCTTCGCGGGACTCCAGGTCCAGCAGATGGCCGGTGTGTTCGGCCACCGCAAAGCTGCTGCGGCCTACGTAGTGTTTGAACAGCTGGGCTTCGTCGGCCGGCGTGTATTCGTCCAGCGCGCCGTTGAGAAAGTGCACCGGTGTTTCAATCTGCCGCAGTGCCGGCAAGTAGTTGCCATCGCCCAAGCCCAGCACCTGATGGATATGAAAGCGCGCCTGGCGGTATTCGGTGGTGGCCATGGTCGACAGGTGTCGATGGTTATTGCGCTTGAGGCGCGGCGACAGGTATTTGCCAACCGTTTCGTTGAGCAGATGGCCGACCGCCGACTTGTCATCGGCCTCGATCAGCACACGCACGCGCTCGACATATTCCAGCATCGCCTGGTTGAGGTTGGGCGCCAGGGCCATCACCACCGAGCTTTCGATGGAGGGCGGGTTGTGCGCCAGGGTCAACAGCGTGGAGATGCCGCCCCATGAGGCCGAAACCAGATGGTTGACCGCAAAGCGTGCTACCAAGGCACGCAGGATTTGCACCTCGTCGTCCTTGGTGACTAGGTCGAGTTCGGTGTTGTGCTCGCGTGACAAGCCAGAGAATGGCAAGTCGAACAGCAGCACATTGAAGTGCTCGGCCAGGCATTTGCTGGTGCGGGCAAAGGAGCGTGTGGTGGACAACGCGCCATTGACCATCAGTACGGTTTTTCTATGCGGGTCGTTACCCAGTTGCTCTACGTGAACGTTGTAGTGCTTGTACAGTTTTTCTATGACGAAACTTCCATGGTTCATGTCAACGCTCCAGCTTGCCTTTCCCGGGCAAGGTTATGCTCTCGTGGGCAGGGGTGGCGAGAAGCCATTAACCGTTATAACGAGGAATAAGCAGAGCGACAACATGCCGAACGGCCAAAGTAGGCGGGATAGAAGTTTCGTCGCAGCGCAGGTTATTGAACTGTAGGAGCGAGCTTGCTCGCGAAAAACGACAACGATAACGCAGCGCTGACAGCCAGCCCGCGGTGTCTGTACGTTCTTCGCGAGCAAGCTCGCTCCTACAGTTTATAAAGTCAGCGTCAAACGGTTTACCAAAGCGCCTGGCAACAGGTTGGAAGCGGTGTTGCGCTGGTCATAGGTACTGGCCGACAACAGCAGCTCCCGATCAGCGGTCAGCGCTTCCAATTGCGAACCGAGCAACTGATAGACACTGTCATCAAAGCGCATGGTGCTGACCGGCGCCTTGATCTCGCCGTTTTCCACCCAGAAGGTCGCAAAGCGCGTCATGCCGGTCAGGCGCGCTGCTGGCAGGTCGGAGTAGTTCAGGTACCAGAGGTTGCTGATATACAGACCGGTGCCCAACTGCTTGAGAATATCGGCCTGGGCCAGGCTGCCGGCCGCCATTTGCAGGGCGCTGGGCGACTCGTCGCTGCTGGCGCCGTTGGTGCTCAAGCCGTATTCGGCGGCGCTGCGCGAGTTGACCAACTGGCCCTCGGCTTTGCCTGCGTTGATCAGGGTGACATCCTCACGCGGGTAGCCTTCAGTGGAAAACGCCTGGCTCAGGGAGCCGCTGATCTGCTCATCCACCGTCACCAGCGGGCTCAATGACTGATCACCCGCGTACAGGCGTTGCAACGAACTGCCTTTGCTCGCGATGGCCTGGGCCGAAAAACCACCCCAGGTGATGATGCTGATGATTTCTTCCAGCGCTGCCGGCGCCAGGTAGGCGCGGTACTGGCCGGGCGCCAGGGTGTGGAGCGGGCGACCGAGAAACGCCAGTTGCTCACGGGCCTGTTGGAAACGGGCGGCGAATTCGGCGCTGTTCCAGGTGTGCCCGGCGTAGCTGGCTTTTACCGCTTCGCCATTGGCGTGGAACAGGCTGAAGTCGAAATTGAAGCTGTTAGCCCGGTGCCAGCCGAACGCCCCCGATGAGCTGGCGAAACCACGGCTGATCGGGCCGGCGGCGTAGAAGCCAACCAGGTCCACGCCATCGGCGGCCTGGCTGATGTCGTCCAGCACTTGGGCCAGTTCCGGCAGCGGGCGCAGCTGTTCGTTATGGCTGTGCCAGGCGTCGGGGTTCAGCAGCAGGTACGGGTCAGGCGGCAACAGCGGCAAGGTCTCGCGCAGTTGTTGCAGGCCATTCGCCAGGCGCTGGCGATCCAACTGCGCCTCGCCCGACAGGGTGATACCCAGATCGGCGTGGCGCCCATCGTTGATCAGCTTGAGGTTCAGGCTGGCCTGCTGTACCTGGCCGGCCTGGCGTACCTGCGCATGGTTGAAGCGCACGAACTCGGACGCCTCATCCGCGTAGCCGAGGTGAAATTGTTCTTGATCGGTGACCGCCTGCTTGAGCCAATCCACCAGAGCCTTGAAGTGGTTCATCAGGCATCTCCCCCAAATACATCGACATTGCTGAATACACAGGCCGGCGACGCATGGCCGACACGGATCACCTGGTTGGGTTCGCCCTTGCCGCAGTTCGGCGTGCCCAAGACCTTGAAGGTGCTGGCGTCGCCTACCGCGCTGAGCTTGCGCCAGAACTGCGCGGAAATCGCCCGGTAGTTGGGGTTCTTCACCACGCCCTTGAGTTCGCCGTTTTCGATCAGTTGGCCCCACTCGCAGCCGAACTGGAACTTGTTGCGCGCATCGTCGATGGACCACGAACGGTTGGTCGACATCAGGATGCCGCTCTCAATGCCGCCCACCAGTTGCGCGAGGCTTTTATCCCCAGGCTCGATATTCAGGTTGGCCATGCGGTCGATGGGCGCACGGTTCCAGCTGCAGGCGCGGCTGTTGGCGACGCCTGGCAGGTTGGCGCGAAATTGCGACAAGGCCCCGCCCAAGGGCTTGAGCAGCAGGCCCTCGCGAATCAGAAATTGCTTGCTGGCAGGTGTGCCGTCGTCGTCATGAGCGTAGCTGGCAAGCTGTTCGGGGATGTCCGGGTCGAAGGTGACGTTGAGCAGCGGTGAGCCATATTGCAGGTGGCCGAAGTCGCTGGCTTTCACAAAGCTGGTGCCGGCGTAATTGCGCTCGTCACCAAGGATGCGATCCAGCTCCAGCGGATGGCCGATCGACTCGTGGATCTGCAGGATCATTTGGTCGGGCATCAGCAGCAGGTCACGCGGGCCGTGGGGCGTATTCGGTGCGAGCAGCAATTGCAGGGCTTCGTCGGCCACCTTGCGGGCGGCGCCCACCAGGCCAAAACGCTGGATCACCCCGGCACCGCCTTGCTGGCCGAAGTTGGTACCGCCCAGGGTACGGGTCTGGCTGTCGTTGCCGTTGAAGGCGGTCACACTCAGGCCCGGAAAGACAAAGCGCTGGGCCTGACGCAATTGCGCGCCGGCGCTGTTGAGATAGATCTGTTCAACCCGCGTGGTCCCCAGGCTGACTTCCCAGCTCACCAGGCGCTCATCCTTGGGCACGGCGGCGGACTCATCGCCGAGCAATTGGTAGCAGTCGCTCAGGGATGGGAAGGGCTGGTCGAGGTCGGGAGACAGGTAGTCGGCGACGTCGCTGGACACTGGCTGCTGGTGCAGGTCGAGCAGGGCGTGAGGCTTGATCAACCGGGCTTGCTGTTCAGCGCGCTCAAGGGCGGCTTGCAGGCCGGCAAGGGAAATATCGTTGGTCGCGGCGTAGGCTTCCACGCCGTTGAGACGCACGGTAAGCATGGCGCCTTCGTCGTGGCCCAGGTGAGGCGGCTCGGCGACGTTCTTGCGTACTGACAGGTACTGACCGGATTCGCGCACGTAGCGCAGGGAGAAAAATTCGGCGGTGGTGCGCAGGGCACCGAAGTGTTTCTTGAGCGTGGCGTGGTGTTCGAACATGGGGCCTTCCTTGTGGGCGGCTCGGCGCGGGCAGGCGAACAGAGTAGGCCTGGGCGGGGAGCTGATCAAGGGAGGTTTTGTTGTGTGATCGTTCCCACGCTCTGCGTGGGAATGCCACCCTGGACGCTCTGCGTCCGCTCTTGAAGGGCGTGACGCAGAGCATCACAGGATGCGTTCCCACGCGGAGCGTGGGAACGATCAATCACTGGGGTGTTTCGGTTACTGCGCCAATGGCCCTACTTCACGCATAGGCTTGCCACGCACCGGCGCATCGCCTGCTACGTAGTAGTCAGCGGTGCTGCGCGGCAGTGGCTTGCGGCCACGGATCTTGTCGGCGATTTTCTCGGCGATCATGATCGTTGGCGCGTTCAGGTTGCCGGTGGTGATGATCGGCATGATCGAGGCATCGACCACACGCAAGCCCTGCATGCCATGCACGCGGCCTTCGCCATCGACTACGGCCATCTCGTCGGTGCCCATCTTGCACGAGCAGGACGGGTGGAACGCGGTCTCGGCGTGCTCGCGGATGAACTTGTCCAACTGTTCATCGGTTTGCACTTCAATGCCGGGGCTGATTTCGCGGCCACGGTACGGGTCCAGTGCCGGCTGCTGCATGATTTCACGGGTCAGGCGGATGCCATCGCGGAACTCCTGCCAGTCCTGCTCGGTGGCCATGTAGTTGAAGAGGATGCTCGGGTAGTCCCGTGGGTTCTTCGACTTCAGCTGGATACGGCCACGGCTTGGCGAACGCATGGAGCCCATGTGCGCCTGGAAACCGTGCTCTTTCACACCGTTGCTGCCGTTGTAGTTAATCGCCACCGGCAGGAAGTGGTACTGGATGTTTGGCCACTCGAACTCTTCACGGGTACGGATAAAACCGCCCGCTTCGAACTGGTTGCTGGCGCCGATGCCGGTGCCGTTGAACAGCCATTCGGCACCAATTGCCGGCTGGTTGTACCAGAGCAGCGAGGGGTACAGCGACACTGGCTGGGTGCACGCGTATTGCAGGTACAGCTCAAGGTGGTCCTGCAGGTTTTCACCCACGCCAGGCAGGTCGTGGACCACCGGGATGTCGAGGCTTTCCAGCAGTTTGGCCGGGCCGACACCGGAGCGTTGCAGCAGTTGCGGCGAAGCGATTGCGCCACTGCACACCAGCACTTCTTTGCGCGCACGGGCTTCAACGCGCTCTTCGGCGGCGCCGATCAGGTAACGCACGCCCACTGCACGCTTGCCTTCGAACAGCACTTTGTCGGTGAGGGCATGGGTGACGATGGTCAGGGTCGAGCGCTTTTTAGCCGTGTCCAGGTAGCCGCGTGCGGTGCTGGCGCGACGGCCGTTCGGCGTGACGGTACGGTCCATCGGGCCGAAGCCTTCTTGCTGGTAGCCGTTCAAGTCTTCGGTACGTGGGTAACCGGCCTGTACGCCGGCTTCAACCATGGCGTGGAACAGCGGGTTGTTGCCCGCTTTCGGCGTGGTCACGCTGACCGGGCCGTCACCACCGTGCCAATCGTTGGGGCCGATGTCGCGGGTTTCGGCTTTGCGGAAATACGGCAGGCAGTCCAGGTAGGTCCAGTCTTCCAGGCCCGGCAGCTTCGACCAATTGTCATAGTCCATGGCGTTGCCGCGGATGTAGCACATGCCGTTGATCAGGGAAGAGCCACCCAGGCCCTTGCCGCGCCCGCATTCCATCCGGCGGCCGTCCATGTGTGGCTCTGGATCGGTTTCGTAGGCCCAGTTGTAGCGGCGGCCTTGCAGCGGAAAAGCCAGGGCGGCTGGCATCTGGGTGCGGAAGTCGAGGCGGTAGTCCGGGCCACCGGCTTCCAGCAGCAAAACGGTGACGCCTTCGTCTTCGGTCAGACGGGTCGCCAGGGTGTTACCGGCAGAGCCGGCACCCACAATGATGTAATCGTATTCTTGGGACATGAATGTACCCTCGTAAAATGGGTTCAGGCTGCTTTTGTGGCGAGGGAGCTTGCTCCCGTTCGACTGCGCAGCAGTCGCAAAATCAGCGCTCGAGTTCTGTCTGAAAGAACTACTGGGTCTGGAATGGGGCTGCTTCGCAGCCCAGCGGGAGCAAGCTCCCTCGCCACAGAGGAGCATTCCAGGCCCATAAGGTGTTAGAACACCGAGGCGTAATCGCCCAACTCAACCTGTACCGATTTGATGCGCGTGAAGTTGTTCAGCGAGCTGATCCCGTTCTCACGGCCCACACCCGACTGCTTGTAGCCGCCAACCGGCATCTTCGCGTCGGACTCGCCCCAGGCGTTGATCCAGCAGATACCGGCTTCCAATTGGTGAATCACGCGGTGGGCGCGGTTCAGGTCCTTGGTCACCAGGCCAGCGGCCAGGCCGAAGTCGGTGTCGTTGGCGCGGCGGATCACTTCTTCTTCGGTTTCGTAGGTGAGGATGCTCATCACCGGGCCGAAGATTTCTTCACGCACGATCACCATGTCATCGGTGCAGTCGGTGAACACGGTCGGGGCCACGAAGGCGCCTTTGGCGAAGTCACCCTCGGTCAGGCGGTCGCCGCCGCACAGCAGGCGGGCGCCTTGCTCTTTGCCTTTGGCGATGTAGCCCAGCACGCTTTCCATGTGGGCGAAGCTGACCAGCGGGCCGAAGTTGGTGTTTTCGTCTTCCGGGTTGCCGATGCGAATACGCGCCACACGCTCGACGATCTTGGCTTCGAACGCGGCTTGCAGGTGCTTGGGCACGAACACGCGGGTGCCGTTGGTGCAGACCTGACCGGAGCTGTAGAAGTTGGCCATCATGGCGGTGTCGGCGGCGCGGTCGAGGTCGGCGTCGTCGAAAATGATCAGCGGGGACTTGCCGCCCAGCTCCATGGTCACGTCCTTGAGCGAGGAGCTCGACGCGCTGGCCATGACTTTCTTGCCGGTGTCGGTGCCGCCGGTGAAGGAGACTTTCTCAATGCGCGGGTGCTCGGTCAGCCAGGTGCCGACTTCACGGCCGCTGCCGGTCAGTACGTTGAACACGCCCGCTGGAACGCCAGCCTCGGTGTAGATCTCGGCCAGTTTCAGGGTGGTCAGCGAGGTGACTTCGCTTGGCTTGAAGATCATCGCGTTACCGGCAGCCAGGGCCGGTGCGGATTTCCACAGGGCGATCTGGATCGGGTAGTTCCACGCGCCGATACCGGCAACCACGCCCAGCGGCTCGCGGCGGGTGTAGACAAACGAGGTGTCGCGCAGTGGGATCTGCTCGCCTTCGATGGCAGGTACCAGGCCGGCGTAGTATTCCAGCACGTCAGCGCCGGTGACGATGTCGACGTACTTGGTTTCGGAGAAGGCTTTACCGGTGTCCAGGGTTTCCAGGGCGGCCAGTTCATCGTTGCGCTCGCGCAGGATGTCCACGGCACGGCGCAGGATGCGCGAACGCTCCATGGCGGTCATGGCGGCCCAGATCTTCTGGCCTTTTTCAGCGCTGACCACGGCACGTTCAACGTCGTCTTTGGTGGCGCGTTGCACTTGGGCGAGAACTTCACCGTTAGCCGGGTTGATGGCTTCGAAGGTGGCATCGCTGCCAGCGTCGCTGTAGCCGCCGTCAATGTAGAGTTTTTGCAGGTCGAAACGGGCCATAAAGTCCTCGCAAGTGCATAAGTGGTTGGCGTTACCCGCCGAACAGTGGGCCATGGGGGTGTGGCAACACTGAGCGGCGGACGTTCAGGGGTTGAGCATTTATAAGGGCTCTAACTCACCTGCTTGGCCAATTGGAAATCCATGTATTCGTAAGCGATCCGTTGCGCCTGCTCCGTGTCGAAAGCGTCTCCCGACAGGGCGCCGCGCAACCACAAACCGTCGATCAAAGCCGCCAGCCCGCGGGCTGCGCTGCGTGCCTCGGGTAGCGGCATCGCACGGCGGAACTGGCAACACAGGTTGGAATACAGACGGTGATCGTTGATCCGCTGCAACCTGTGCAATGACGGGTGGTGCATGCTGGTGGCCCAGAAGGCCAGCCAGGTTTTCATTGCCGGGCCGTTGACCTGGCTGGCGTCGAAGTTGCCTTCGATGATCACCTGAAGGTGCGCCCGTGGGCTGTCATCCTTCAAGGCACGCCTGCGCTCTTGCACGTTCTCGATCAGCGCATTCATCAGGTAGCGCATCGTCGCTGCGATCAGGCCGTTCTTGTCCTGAAAGTAGTGGCTGATGATGCCGTTCGAGACGCCGGCCAGACGGGCGATCAGCGCAATGCTGGCATCTCCCATCCCGACCCGATCGATGGCCGTCAACGTGGCTTCGATCAACTGCTGGCGGCGTATGGGTTGCATACCGACCTTGGGCATGTAGCACCTCTCCTTAGGCCTGCCGATGGGCGATCCACGTCCGTCGGCTTGAGGGCCAGTCTATTTTGTTTTGATTGAACGTTCAATCAACAAAGAATAAGATCTGCGACAAATGGTCGCTGCCTACAGATGTTTCCTACCTGCGAGCTGCAACCTTCGACACCTGCAAAAACCCTTGAAACAGGCCACTTCAGAGCCTGATCACCGCTTAGGCGGGCTCAAGAATTTTGGGGTGTCTTTATAACACCCGTCCGTCGACTGCCGAAAAATCGATGTCCCGGGATAACCGTTGCCTTGTGTTTCTCTCTCGCACTGCCTGGAGCATCTGCGCCATGAGTTCTGCCTCTCTTATAAAGACCCCACCGGAAAAGGTCCGGGTCAACGGTTGGGTGTTCTACACCTCCACCGCGCTGATTTTATTGTTGACCGCCATTCTGATCGTCGCCCCGCAGGAGGCCGGGCGCATGCTCGGTGTCGCACAGGCCTGGCTGTCGAAAAGCTTTGGCTGGTACTACATGGTGGTCATCGCCGCCTACCTGGTGTTTGTGGTCGGCCTGGCGTTTTCGTCCTATGGGAAACTTAAGCTGGGTGCGAAGGACGATACCCCAGACTTCAGCTACGGCGCCTGGGCCGGCATGTTGTTCTCGTCGGGTATCGGCATCTCGCTGTTGTATTTCGGTGCGTCCGAGCCGTTGGACCATTACTTCAACCCGCCCGAAGGCGCTGCCGCCAGCAATGGCGCGGCACGCCAGGCGCTGCAGCTGACCTTCCTGCACTGGGGCCTGCACGGCTGGGCGATCTATGCGCTGGTCGGCCTGGCCGTGGCGTACTTTGCGTACCGCCACAACCAACCGCTGGCCCTGCGTTCGGCGCTGTACCCGCTGGTGGGCGAGCGTTGGGTGAAGGGCGCGGCTGGCCATGCGGTAGACGGTTTCGGCATGTTCGTGACCCTGCTGGGCCTGGTGACCAACCTGGGGATCGGCTCGATGCAAGTGTCGTCGGGGCTGGAAAACCTGTTCGGCATGGAGCACAGCAATACCAATTTGCTGATCGTGATCATCGTGATGAGCACCGTGGCGACCATTGCCGCCGTGTCGGGTGTGGAAAACGGTATTCGTCGTCTGTCCAACCTCAACATCGTGCTGTTCAGCGGTTTGCTGATCTTCGTGCTGTTGTTCGGCCCTACCTTGCACCTGCTCAATGGCCTGGTGCAGAACACCGGTGATTACCTCAACGGTATCGTGCTGAAAACCTTCGACCTGTATGTGTACGAAGGCGACGGTGCCAAGACCGAACGCTGGATGGGCCTGTGGACCTTGTTCTACTGGGCCTGGTGGATTTCCTGGGCGCCATTTGTGGGCATGTTCATCGCGCGTATTTCCCGTGGTCGCACCGTGCGCGAACTGGTGGCTGGCGTATTGCTGATCCCGCTGGGCTTTACCCTGGCGTGGCTGTCGATCTTCGGCAACTCGGCCCTGGACCTGGTGTTGAACCATGGGGCGGTGGAGTTGGGCAAGACGGCGCTGGAGCAACCGTCCATGGCCATCTACCAGCTGCTTGAGCATTACCCAGCGTCGAAAGTGGTGATCGGCGTGTCGATCTTCGTGGGCTTCGTGCTGTTCCTGACGCCTGCGGATTCCGGCGCGGTGATGATGGCCAACCTTTCCTGCAAAGGCGGCAATGTGGATGAAGATGCGCCGCACTGGTTGCGTATCTTCTGGTCGGCGGTGATCACCCTGGTGACCATCGGCCTGCTGTTTGCCGGCAACTTCGAAGCCATGCAAACCATGGTGGTGCTGGCGGGGCTGCCGTTCTCTGTGGTGCTGGTGTTCTTTATGTTCGGTTTGCACAAGGCCATGCGCCAGGACGTGGCCACCGAACAGGAGCAAGCGCAATTGGCTGAACGCGGGCGTCGTGGTTTCAGCGAGCGCTTGACGGCGCTGGACCTGCAACCGAGCCAGGCCACCGTGCAGCGCTTTATGGACAAGCACGTAACGCCGGCGTTGGAAGAAGCCGCGAGTGCGTTGCGTGATCAGGGCCTGGAAGTGCAGACCCTGCTGGGCAAATCCAAGCGCTGCATCGGCGTGCGGATCGAGATGGACGAGGGCAACCCGTTTGTCTACGAAGTGAGCCTGGATGGCTACTCGGCGGCACCGGCTGACCTGCCTGAAGAAGAGCGCACCCGTTACTACCGTGCCGAGGTGTACCTGCACAACGGGCCGCAGGAGTATGACCTGATGGGCTTCACCCAGGAACAGATCACCCGGGATGTGCTCGATCAGTTTGAAAGCCATCGGCAGCTCCTTGGCCGGGTCTATAGCTGATAGTTGAAGCCTGGTGGTGTCTTCCCTGACATGATCGTTCCCACGCTCTGCGTGGGAACACCGCCATGGACGCTCCGCGTCCCGCTCTTGAAGTCGTGACGCGGAGCGTCACAGGGTGCATTCCCACGCAGAGCGTGGGAACGATCCACAGGGTTCTAGCCCAGGTTCTTGCCCAGCAGGGCATGGTAGAGCTCACTGTCCCCCAGTATCCCCACCACCTTGTTGTTGTCATGCAGCACCAGCTTGTTGCCTGTCTGGTAGCGAATCTGCAACGCATCGCGCATGCCGATGTTCGAGTCCACCAACGTCGGTACGCGGCCCAAGCCTTCCACGGCTTGCCCTGGCGCCCAGTTCTGCAGGTTCATCGTCACGCCATTCTGGCGTGCGCCCTGGATGGTGTTGCCTTCAGCCAGGTCCAGCCAGGAGTCGCCACCCGGATCAAGGCACACCGAACCATTCACACGCGTGCAGTTATCCAGGGTGCGCATCAGGCTGCGCCCGCACAGCACGTTCAACGGGTTGGTATGGGCGACAAAGGTGCGCACATAGTCGTCCGCCGGGTTCAGCACGATCTCTTCCGGCACGCTGTACTGGATGATCTTGCCGTCTTTCATGATCGCGATACGGCTGCCGAGCTTGAGTGCTTCATCCAGGTCGTGGCTGACGAACACGATGGTCTTGCTCAATTTGCGTTGCAGTTCCAGTAGCTCATCTTGCAAGCCTTGGCGGATCAGCGGGTCGAGGGCAGAGAAGGGTTCGTCCATCAGCAGGATATCGGCGTCCATCGCCAGGGCGCGAGCCAGGCCGACGCGCTGCTGCATACCGCCGGACAACTCGTCGGGCTTCTTGTTGCGCCATTGGCTCAGGCCCACCAGTTCGAGTTTCTCGTCCACCAGTGTGCGTCGTTCTTTCTCTGGGCGGCCCTGCATCTCCAGGCCGAAGCTGATGTTCTCGCGCACCGTCAGCCATGGCATCAGGGCGAACTTCTGGAACACCATGGCGATGCGTTTGGTGCGCATCATTTTCAGCTCGGCGGGGGTGCAGGAGGCGATGTCGATCTGACGCCCTTCATGCTCCACAAACAGCTGGCCACGGCTGACGGTATTGAGGCCGTTGATGCAGCGCAGCAAGCTGGATTTGCCTGAGCCCGAGAGGCCCATCAGCACACAGATCTCGCCTTTCTCGATATCCAGGCTGGCGTTCTCGACGCCGACGATCTGCCCGGTCTTCTTCAGGATTTCGTTACGGCTCATGCCCTGGTCCAGCAGCTTGAGCGCTTCGCGTGGGTCTTTGGAAAAGATCACGTCGACTTTGTCGAATCGGATAATGCTCATGCATCACCCCCTACTTTAGCGTCGGGTTGTTTGCAGATACGGTCGAGCATGATGGCGAGCAACACAATGGCCAGGCCCGCTTCAAAGCCCAGCGCAATATCGGCAGTGTTGAGTGCGTTGACCACCGGCTTACCGAGGCCGTCGGCGCCTACCAGGGCGGCGATCACCACCATCGACAGCGACAGCATGATGCATTGGGTAATGCCGGCGGCGATGCTCGGCATGGCGTGGGGCAGTTCAATGCGTGAGAGCAACTGGCGGCGCGAGCAGCCAAAGGCCTTGCCGGCGTCCATCAGCTCTTGCGGCACATCGCGGATACCCAGGTAGGTCAGGCGGATCGGCGCGGCAATCGCGAACACCACCGTGGAAATCAGCCCAGGCACCACACCCAGCCCGAAGAGGGTCAGGGTAGGGATGAGGTAGACGAAGGTCGGCACGGTCTGCATCAGATCGAGTACCGGCCGCATCATGGTGTAGAACATCGGCTTATGCGCGGCAACAATGCCCAGCGGCACACCGATGACCACGCAGACCAGGGTGGCAAACAGCACCTGCGCGAGGGTTTCCATGGTTTCTTGCCAGTACCCCAGGTTGAGGATCAGCAGGAAGGAGGCGATGACAAAAACAGTCAGTCCCCATTTACGTTGAATAAAGTGAGCCAGCAGCGCAATCAGACCGATCAATGCCAGTGGATTGAACCAGGTCAGCGCAAACGTCACGCCGTGGATCATCGTTTCCAGTGTCGATGCGATTGCGTCGAAGTAGTTGGCACCGTGTTGGGTCAACCAGTCGACGAAGGCAGCGATGTACTGGCCTAGTGGGATTTTCTGTTCAGTCAGCATGGTAGTGAATGTCCACATGCGAAGGGGAAAACATCCCAGGCCAGCGCACCGGCCTGGGGTCAGCGGGTGCTATTTGGCGAGGTAAGCTTTAACGGCATCGAGCCCTGGTTTGCCATCAACGGTGGTGACACCGGCGAGCCAGGTGTCGAGCACTTGCGGGTTCTTCTGCAGCCAGGCCTTGGCGGCAGCATCGGCCTTCATCTTGTCGTCCAGGACGTTACCCATCAGGGTGCTTTCCATGTCGAGGGTGAACACCAGGTTTTTCAGCAACTGACCAACGTTGCTGCATTCCTGGGTGTAGCCTTTGCGGGTGTTGGTGTAGATGGTGGCCTGGCCGTAGTTGGGGCCGAACGAGTCGTCACCACCGGTCAGGTACTTCATCTTGAAGCGAGTGTTCATCGGGTGCGGTTCCCAGCCGAGGAACACGATGGCCTGGTTGCGCTTGGAGGCGCGTTCAACCTGGGAGAGCATGCCGGCTTCGCTGGATTCGACCACCTTGAAACCGGCGGTTTTCAGGCCGAAGGCATCTTTGTCGATCAGCGTCTGGATGGTGCGGTTGCCATCGTTGCCCGGCTCGATGCCGTAGATCTTGCCGCCCAGCTCATCCTTGAATTTGGCGATGTCGGCGAAGTCTTTCAGACCCTTCTCATACAGCGCCTCTGGGACCGCCAGGGTGTACTTGGCGTTCTCCAGGTTGGCGCGCACGGTTTCCACGGTGCCGGCATCACGGTACTGCTTGATGTCGTTTTCCATGGTCGGCATCCAGTTGCCGAGGAAGATATCCATGTTCTTGCCGTCGGCCAGGGACTTGTAAGTCACAGGTACCGAAATCATCGTGGTGCGCGGCTTGTAGCCCAGGCCCTTGAGGATCTCGCTGGTGGTCGCGGTGGTGACGGTGATGTCGGTCCAGCCGACATCGGAGAAGTTGACGGTCTTGCACTGTTCCGGTTCTGCGGCGTGTGCCACGACTGGCAGACTCAGCATGGCGGCCAACAACAACGAGGGTGAACCTTTCATGTGGGTAGACTCCTGTGTCTTTTCTGGCGGCATTCGCCGCGCTTTATAAGTGTTGCGGTTGGAGCGTGCGACAACAGCTCTGGCGCGGTGCCTTGCAAACGAGTCGAGACTGATCATGTACCAGTGAAAATCTGACGCCTACAGGGGGCGTCGTATCCAGTACAGGGAGGGTCGCATCCAGTACCGATGACGTCGCTTACAGGTTTTTCCGAAGGTAAAACTGCTGTTTTTACCCTTCTGCACCGCAAAAAACGGCCAAAACTGGCGTTCGCACGCGAGCGCCGCTGGTGAGCATGAGTGCGTCGGTGTGAGACGCCGTGATGACGAATAAAAGCTTGATGATGCCGCCATCTGGGCGATCTGAGCGTAGCACCTCGTTCAAGCCCGGCCCGTGCTTATCGAGGAGTTCCACGTTAATGGCTATCAGCGTTTTCGACCTGTTCAAGATCGGCATCGGGCCTTCGAGTTCCCACACCGTGGGGCCCATGCGCGCCGCGGCGTTGTTCGTTCAAGGGTTGCGTGAGCGTGGGTGGCTGGAACAGGTGCAGCGTGTCGAAGTGCAACTGTACGGCTCGTTGTCGGCCACCGGCATCGGCCACGGCAGCGACACCGCCACCATCATGGGCCTGATGGGCGAGTGGCCAGACGCAATCGACCCCACGCAAATCGGCGCCCGTATCCACACCCTGCGCGAAACCGACACGCTGCTGCTGGACGGGCGTTTGCCGGTGCCCTTTGTGTGGGCGCGGGATATGCGCCTGCTCGATGAGAACCTGCCGTTCCATCCCAATGCCATGACCCTGGTGGTGTTTGGCGAAAACGGCGAGTTGCACCGCGACACCTATTACTCGGTGGGCGGCGGTTTTGTGGTGGATGAAGCCCAGGCCCAAAGCGGTGTGGCGGACATGGACCGCACCGAGCTGCCTTATGACTTTTCCAGTGCCGTGGAGCTGTTGCAGTTGTGCAAGATCCACAACCTGCGCGTTGCCGAACTGATGCTGGCGAATGAAAAAACCTGGCGCAGCGAAGAAGAAATCCGCAGCGGCCTGATGAAGCTCTGGCGCGCCATGCAAGATTGCGTGGAGCAGGGCCTCAAGCACGAAGGCATCCTGCCCGGCGGCTTGAACGTGCGCCGTCGCGCTGCCAAGTTGCACCGCAGCTTGCAGGAGCTGAACAAGCCCAATGTGATCGGCTCGACCTTGAGCGCCATGGAATGGGTCAACCTGTTCGCCCTGGCGGTCAACGAAGAAAACGCCGCCGGTGGGCGCATGGTCACGGCGCCCACCAACGGTGCGGCGGGAATCATCCCGGCGGTGTTGCACTACTTCATGAAGTTCAGTGAAGAAGTCACCGAAGCCAACGTGGTTGACTACCTGCTGGGCGCGGCGGCGGTGGGCATCCTGTGTAAAAAGAACGCCTCGATCTCCGGTGCCGAAGTCGGTTGCCAGGGCGAGGTCGGTTCCGCGTGTGCCATGGCCGCAGCCGGGCTGGCGGAGATCCTTGGTGCCACGCCGGAGCAACTGTGCAACGCCGCCGAAATCGGCCTGGAACATAACCTCGGCCTGACCTGCGACCCGGTGGGCGGCCTGGTGCAAGTGCCGTGTATCGAGCGCAATGCAATTGCGGCGGTGAAGGCGATCAACGCGGCGCAAATGGCGTTGCGTGGCGATGGCCAGCACTTCATCTCGTTGGACCGGGTGATCCGCACCATGCGTGATACCGGGGCCGATATGCATGACAAGTACAAAGAGACATCACGCGGTGGGTTGGCGGTGAGTGCGGTTGAATGTTGAGTCAGTGACATGATCGTTCCCGCGCTCCGCGTGGGAATGCCGCCCCGGACGCTCCGCCCATGGGTGACGCAGAGCGTGACAGGATGCATGCCCACGCAGAGCGTGGGAACGAGCTGAACAGAGGGGCATCATTGCTCACAAAGTGAACACCCCAGCCAAAATCGCCACCTTTTAGCGCGTCGCAAATAGATAAGTAGCTTCCGAACGAATTCCTACACGATCACACGCCTGATGTGCTTTGGGTGACAGACTCCTCCTACGCCCGCAAAGCGCCTTCCCACAAGTGCTACCGATCTGCTCACCCCCCTTGAACCCCGCCCGTTATGCGTCATATCCCGCACTTCACGCGTGGGCTCATATAGACGCATAAACAGGTCGTTTTCAGGAGTTCTTGAATAGCCATTCAATTTTAGGCATGGCATTTGCTCTATCAATTACAAAGCCTCTCCTTTTCAGGACGAGCGCAATAACAAGAGCCTCGCCTGAGGCCGCCACCCGCTTTGTGTGATGTGAGGAGATACCGCGATGACGTCGACCAACTCCGGGGCCCAACCCCAGAACCGTGCGCCTCAATCCATCGGCTTTTTGCTGCTGGACAATTTCACGCTGATTTCCCTGGCGTCAGCCGTGGAGCCACTGCGCATGGCCAACCAGCTGTCCGGCCGCGAGCTGTATCGCTGGACAACCCTGAGTGTCGACGGCAACCAGGTGTGGGCCAGCGATGGCCTGCAAATCACACCCGATGCCTCCATGCACAAAGCACCCGTGCTGGACACGGTCATCGTGTGCGGCGGCGTGGGTATCCAGCGCACCGTCACCCGTGAACATGTGTCGTGGCTGCAAAGCCAGGCACGCCAGTCTCGTCGCCTCGGCGCAGTGTGCACCGGCAGTTGGGCCCTGGCCTGCGCCGGCTTGCTCGACGGCTTTGATTGCAGCGTGCACTGGGAATGCCTGGCGTCGATGCAGGAAGCCTTCCCGCGGGTGGCCATGAGCACGCGCCTGTTCACCCTCGACCGCAACCGCTTCACCAGCTCCGGTGGTACCGCGCCCCTGGACATGATGTTGCACCTGATCAGCCGCGACCACGGCCGTGAATTGTCGGCCGCCATCTCCGAGATGTTCGTGTACGAACGCATCCGCAACGAACAGGATCACCAGCGTGTGCCGCTCAAGCACATGCTTGGCACCAACCAGCCGAAGCTGCAGGAAATCGTCGCGCTGATGGAAGCCAACCTCGAAGAGCCAATCGACCTGGACGAACTGGCGGTGTATGTCGCCGTGTCGCGCCGGCAGTTGGAGCGGCTGTTCCAGAAATACCTGCACTGCTCGCCGTCGCGCTACTACCTCAAGCTGCGCCTGATTCGTGCGCGGCAGTTGCTCAAGCAAACGCCGATGTCGATCATCGAAGTCGCCTCGGTGTGCGGGTTTGTGTCTACGCCGCACTTCTCCAAGTGCTACCGCGAATATTTCGGCATTCCGCCACGGGATGAACGTGTCGGCTCCAACACCACCCAGCAAGTGGCGATGATGCCGATTCCGCCGGCACTGGTGTTGTCACCGTTGTCGGGGCCGATGTCGGCGTTGAGCCAGGCCAGGAACGAGTCGACGTTTGCCAGTGTAAGGCTCTAAACCGAGTCGTCTGCATCGCAGGCAAGCCAGCTGCCACCTTGGAATGCGTTCTCCTGTGGGAGCTGGCTTGCCTGCGATAGCGGTATTTTCAGGCGCCGGAGTTCTGTTTGAATTGCATCAGCGCCGGCAACAACTGCTTGTCGATCGCCTGGCGCACGGCCGGCAAAATGGTCGCCTTGCCGGTGTACATTTGCTCCACCATTCCCTTGAGCGCCTTGGCCCGCGCTTCGCTCAAACCGCGCACTGCACATTCACACGCCTGCTCGGCGCTGGCGCCGCTGGACACTTCAAAACCCAGTGAGCGCAGTTGGCTCAGCAGGTCATCCTGATCAATCAAATCCGCGTGCATCATGACGTTTATCCTGGTGTAGGGAACAGGGATTGACCTGGATTCTGGTAGGCCCTTGCTGGGTGGGCAAGAGCAGAATCGAGCGATGGCTTGGATGGCTATGAACAGGTCGTTTTCGGGTCACTTGGCAATACGGTTAATAGGCACACTGAACCCAGGCACGCAGCTTGACGGTTTGGTCACCCTCCAGATGCACAGCTCACACAAGGCCCCTCTGCCCCGATCCAGTCACGGCTGGCTCGGGGCTTTTTTTGCCGGTAAACCGATGACACGGCCAAGCAGGGCAGGCCTTGGCAGCTCGGCCTGGGCAGCGCCGATCGCGGCAAGCCGTTGCAGCGTGGCCTCGGTGAACAGCGTGGCCTGCGGCCCGGCCAGGTCGACGTGCAACAGCATCTGTTCATTGCCGGCCAGTTCCTCGTCGTCTCCCACCCGGTGCAGGCTGTGATAAAGGTGCAGGCGCTTGGCGTCATGGGCGATCAGTTGGGTATGCACCTCAACCTCGGCCCCGAGCTTCACCTCATGCAGGTAGTTCAGGTGCAGCTCCAGGGTGAACAGCGAGTGGCCACTGGCTTCGCGGTTTTCGCTGTCCAGCCCCAGCGCGTCCATCAGCGCATCGGTGGCGTAGCTGAAGATCAGCAGATAGAACGCGTCACGCAGATGGCCGTTGTAGTCGACCCAGTCGGGCAGGATTTTGGTGGTGTAGGTGGTCAGTGCGGGCATGGCATGAATCCAATTCAGTGTGCGGTCAAATGTGCTGGCCGGTCTGCGATAGCAATGGTGAGGCCAACACCGCCATCGCAGGCAAGCCAGCTCCCACAGGGTTATTCGGCGAAGTTCATGCCGTGCTTGGCCTTGGTTGTTTTTACGGCTTCCAGCACCGCCAGCAGGCAGTCATCACGATAGCGCTCCAGCGCCGAGATGCTGTGGTTACCCAACTGCTCAGCGGTGCCATCGACCACATCATCAATCAGCTTTTCAGTCAATTCAGGCGCCGGTAGATAAGTCCACGGCAGCTGCAACGCCGGGCCGAACTGTGCCATGAAGTGGCGCATGCCGGCGTCGCCGCCCGCCAGTGTGTAAGTGAGGAAAGTGCCCATGAACGACCAGCGCAACCCGGCACCAAAACGAATGGCGTCGTCGATTTCGCCGGTGGTCGCCACCCCGTCATTGACCAGGTGCAGCGCCTCACGCCACAGCGCTTCCAGTAGGCGGTCGGCAATAAACCCCGGCACTTCCTTGCGCACATGCAAAGGGCGCATGCCGAGGGATTCATACACCTTGATCGCTGCCTGGATCGCCTCTGGCGCGGTGTTTTTGCCGCCCACCACTTCTACCAGTGGCAACAGGTAGACGGGGTTGAAGGGGTGGCCGACCACGCACCGTTCCGGGTGGGTAGAGCTTTCATAGAATTCGCTGGGCAATAGCCCTGAGGTGCTGGAGCCGATCAATGCGTTCGGCTTGGCCGCGGCGCTGATCTGGCGGTGCAATTGCAGCTTCAGCTCCAGGCGTTCTGGGGCGCTTTCCTGGATGAAGTCGGCGTCTTTTACGCAGTCTTCGATGGTAGTGACAAAGCGCAGGCGGTCCTGGGAGGCACCTGCCGCCAGGCCCTGTTGTTCAAGGGCGGGCCAGGCGTTGGCGACGCGTTTGCGCAAGGCCGCCTCGGCACCGGGCGCGGGGTCCCAGGCCACCACATCCAGACCATGGGCAAGGGCACGGGACACCCAGCCGCTGCCGATGACACCGCTGCCCAACGCAGCAAAGGTTTTGATTTCGGTGATAAAGCGCATGGCATATTCCTAAAGTGTTCGATGATCCGTTGTGGGAGCCGGGCTTGCCCGCGATGGCGGCATTGCAGGCTACAAAGATGTGGCAGATTTACTGGCCTCATCGCGGGCAAGCCCGGCTCCCACAGGAGTGGTGGTGTCTGTGTTAGCCGCGTTGGGTCAGGCCCATCTTGATGCGGCCTTCGGCTGGGGTCAGGACCCTCGCGCCTAACCGGCTGAGAATTTCACTGGCGCGCTCCACCAACTGCCCATTGGTGGCGAGCACGCCTTTGTCCAGCCACAGGTTGTCTTCCAGGCCCACCCGTACGTTGCCGCCCAGCAGCACCGCCTGCGCGGCCATTGGCATTTGCATGCGGCCAATGCCGAAGCCGGCCCACACCGCGTCGGCGGGCAGGTTATCGACCATGGCTTTCATGGTGGTGGTGTCGGCCGGTGCCCCCCAGGGAATGCCCAGGCACAGTTGGAACAGCGGGTTATCCAGCAGCCCTTCCTTGATCATCTGCTTGGCGAACCACAGGTGGCCGGTGTCGAAAATTTCCAGCTCGGCCTTTACGCCCAGTTCCTGGATACGTTTGGCGCCGGCACGCAGCTGCGCCGGGGTGGACACGTAAATGGTGTCGCCATCGCCGAAGTTCAGCGTGCCGCAGTCCAGGGTGCAGATTTCCGGCAGCAGTTCTTCGACGTGGGCCAGGCGGGTCAGCGGGCCCACCAGGTCGGTATTGGGCCCGAACTCCATGGGATTCTCGCCGCCACCGATCTCCAGGTCGCCACCCATGCCGGCGGTGAGGTTGACGATGATGTCGATGTCGGCCTCGCGGATGCGCTCCATCACTTCGCGGTACAGCGCAACGTCGCGACTGAACTTGCCGGTCTCGGGGTCGCGTACGTGGCAATGCACGACCGTGGCGCCGGCCTTGGCGGCTTCCACGGCAGCGGCGGCGATTTGCTTGGGAGTGACCGGCACGTGGGGGCTTCTGGCGGTCGTGTCGCCAGCACCGGTGAGTGCGCAGGTGATGATGACGTCGTGGTTCATGGGGCGGTTCCTTACAGGCGGGTGATTTCAAGGCGCAGGGCGCCGTTCGCAACCTTCAGGGGTTGCGAAGCGGTGATCTGGATGGGTTATTTCGTGGTCAATTGCAGGTTGGCGGCAGCCGGTTTGCCGTCGAAGGTGGTCACACCCTCCAGCCAGCGCGCCTGGTCTTGCGGGTGATCCTTGAGCCACTGCTTGGCGGATTCGATGGCATCCTTGTGGTCCAGCAGCGGTTGCATCATGCGGCTCTCGTCGGCGGCGGTGAACGTCAGGTTGGTCAGCAGCTTATGCACGTTGGGGCACTGCTCGGCGTAGGCCGGCGCGGTCACGGTCCACACGGTGGCCATGCCTTCGTTCGGGCCCAGGGCGCCTTCGCTGCCGGTGAGGTAAGTCATCGCCACATTGACGTTCATCGGGTGCGGTGCCCAACCAAAGAACACCACGGCTTCCTTGCGGCGCACGGCACGGTCTACGGCCGCCAACATGCCGGCTTCGCTGGACTCCACCAACTGGAACTTGCCCAGGCCGAACTGGTTTTTGGCGATCATCGCCTTGATCTGCGTATTGGCCCCCGAGCCCGGCTCGATGCCATAAATCTTGCCGCCCAGCTCTTTTTCGAACCTGGCGATGTCAGCAAAGGTTTTCAGGCCCTTGTCGGCCAGATAAGTCGGCACCGCCAGGGTGGCGCGGGCGTCTTCCAGGCTGGGTTTTTCGAGGACCTTGACTTGCTTGGCGTCGACGAACGGCGTGATGGTCTGGGTCATCAGCGGGTTCCAGTAACCCAGAAACAGGTCCAGGCGCTGGTCGCGGATGCCGGCAAAGATGATTTGCTGCGAGGCGCTGGTTTGTTTGGTCTTGTAGCCGAGGCCATCGAGCAGCACCTGGGCCATGGCGCTGGTGGCGATGACGTCGGTCCAGTTGACCACGCCCATGCGTACGTTCTGGCATGAAGCGGCATCCGCTGCCAGGGCGTTAGTGCTCAAAATGGCGCTGGCGCTGAGTGCAAGTACGCAGCGGCTGATCAGTCGGTTCATGGGTGGAGCCCTCGGCAGTCGTTATTGTGGGAGCCGGCGTCTTTGTGCGCCGTGGGATCACGTTACGCAGCTTGGCGCCCCGCAAAGCGCACGGCGGCGACCCACTCTTGCACTGCAGCGACCTGGGCTCTTGAATGGCCGGTTGAACTGGCGTATCACAGTGATCACGCTGCCCGTATGACGAGAGCGCCACCATGTCCCAGGATGTCTATTTCTTGCTGATGCCGGGGTTCTCGGCCCTCGGTTTTATCTCCGCGCTGGAACCGTTGCGCGTGGCCAATCGCTTTCGCGGCGAGCTGTACCGCTGGCACATCTTGAGTGCCGATGGCGGCGCGGTACTGGCGAGCAACGGCATGTCGGTCAACGCCGATGCCGCGCTGGAACCGTTGAAAAAAGGCGCGACCTTACTGGTGGTGGCCGGCTTCGAACCCCTGCAGTTCGCCACGCCCGCCCTGGAGCATTGGCTGCGCCGCCTCGACCATGAGGGTGTGACCCTCGGTGCCATCGACACCGGCGCCTGCGTGCTGGCCGAGGCGGGCCTGCTTGACGGCCACCGCCTGACCTTGCACTGGGAAGCCATCGACGCCTTCAAGGAGGCCTATCCGCACCTGAGCGTGACCCAGGAACTGTTCGAAATCGACCGGCGCCGCATCACCTGCGCCGGCGGCACCGCGTCCATCGACTTGATGCTCGATCTCATCGCCCAGGCCCACGGCCCGGAACTGGCGATCCAGGTTTCCGAGCAATTCGTACTCGGCCGCATCCGCCCGCGCAAGGACCACCAGCGCATGCAGATCGCCACGCGCTACGGCATCAATAACAAGAAACTGGTGCACGTGATCGGCGAAATGGAACAGCACACCGAACCGCCCCTGAGCACCTTGGCCCTGGCCGAAACGATCAAGGTCACCCGGCGCCAACTGGAGCGGCTGTTTCGCCTGCACCTGAACGATACGCCGAGCAATTTCTACCTGGGCCTGCGCCTGGAAAAAGCCCGCAAACTGCTGCGCCAGAGCGACATGAGCGTACTGGAAGTGAGTATTGCGTGCGGGTTTGAGTCACCGTCGTATTTCACCAGGAGCTATCGCGCAAGGTTTGCCAAATGCCCGCGGGAGGATCGGCGGCGGGAGGTGGTTTGACGGACAATTATAGTCAATTATACTCTTTACTATAATTTATAGTCATTCCCATAATTGAGTATAAAACCATGTCCAAGCACAGCGGCTTTGTGTTTCGCCGCCCCACCCTGGCAAGCAGTATTGCCGATGGCCTGGTGGGGGCCGGTATTCAGGATTTCACCTCCGGCCTGTTTCTCGCGGCGCCCCGACGCACGGGCAAAAGCACTTTTTTGCGCGAAGACCTGATTCCGGAATGTCAGCTGCGGGGCTGGCTGGCGGTGTATGTCGACCTGTGGGCCGACAAGGAAAAAGACCCCGCCGAGCTGATCGCAGGTGCCATTGCGGGGGCGTTGGTGCCGTTTGAAAAGGGCATTCGCAAACTGGCAAAGAGCATTGGCATCGAGAAACTAAGCTTTCTGCGTACGCTTTCCTGGGACTTTACCAAGCCACAATTGCCGGTCGGTGCGACGCTGACCCAAGCGTTGGAATTGCTCCATAGGGCTGCAGAAAAACCCGTTGTACTGGTGATTGACGAAGCACAGCACGCATTAACCACCGAGTCAGGTATCAATGCGATGTTCGCGTTGAAGGCTGCCCGGGATCAGCTCAACCAAGGCCGTGACGAGGAGGGCAGCGGTTTGCGCCTGGTGTTTACCGGCTCCAATCGCGACAAACTCGCCCATTTGGTATTGGGTAAAAGCCAGCCATTCTTCGGTTCCAGCATCACGCCGTTTCCGCTGCTGGGCAAAGCGTTCACCCAGGCCTACACCGTGCACCTCAACGCGCACCTGGCCAAGAACAACCAATTCAACGCGGCTGACATTGATGAGGCGTTTGAGCTGGTAGGTCGGCGTCCCGAGATGTTGCGCACGATCATCGGTGAAGTCGCATTGGAGCTGGGCGAGGCGAGCAATCTTGGCCAACTGCTGCACAGTCGCGCAGAACTGCTGCGCGCGGGTGTATGGACCGAGTTCGAAAGCGCCTGGAACGCCCTGACCATCCCGCAGCGTGCGGTGTTGCAGGTGATGGTGGTGCGTTCGCAAAGCAATGAGCCATTTGCGCCGTTTACCGACAGCACGATTACCGCAGTCAGCAAGGCATTGGAGGTTATGCGCAGCGATGTGGTGCCCGGGACCCAGACCATTCAGGCCTGTATCGATGCCCTGCGCGACAAGGAATTGGTATGGAAGTCGAGCCGGGGAGGGTATGCCCTGGAAGACAAGTCGTTCGGGGATTGGCTGCTGTACAAAACCCGCATACCGACTAACGAGTGAAACCCGATGTAGCGCAGTTTATAAGGGAATCATGGAAGGTGTAGGAAGTTTCTTTTTTTTCATCGCTAACGGAGACTTATAGCCAAGGACTGCTAACGTCCTATGGGTCTTAGAAGTGGCTCTTGACCAAATGCTTTTGAAATGAAGCACGCAGGCCAGGAAGTCACTACTTAACCAGAAGAGGTTGGCATGCTTAGAAAACTAGTTACTGTCATCGCGTTAGCGACCACCCCGGCGTGGGCAGCCCAGGCGTCTGCACCTTTCACCGGAGCCGACTACAGCGGACGCTATGAATGTACCGGCCAGGATAAACATATAGGCAGCTATAAGGGTGTTGTTGATATGGCACTCGACGCCAAGCAAAGTACTGGCAAGTACGCCGCCTACACCTTCACCTTGACCTTGGAAGACAAGTCCCGTTATGACGGAATGGCCGCCGGGACTTCGGACGCGCTGGGCGTTTATTTTGCTCACACCGACCCTGTCTTGAAAGACTTCGGCGTGGGGGTCGCACAAATGACGTCAACCCCGGAGGGCAAAGTGTCTTTCGTTAAGTACTACTACACGCCTGAATACGAAGGCGGTGGTCACGGCTTGGAACACTGCGTCAAAAGCTGATGGGTAATTACTTTTTCATCAGGGTTGAGCAGGCTGTTTTATAAGCTTCATGCTGATACTTGTTCAACGTCGTCGGCAGATCAAAGCTGTGCTTCTTGTTTTGCGCATTGATGGTCTGCGGCGACAGCAGCGTCACCTCCATCCCATCCAGCAACTGAAACACCCCTTCGATCTTGAACGTCGTCGGGCCACCGGCGAACTCGCCTTTTTTACTGCGTTTCTTGATGGCAATGCGCGTGATGCCGTTGGCTTGAACGAACGCCTTCACCTGGGCGGCGAAAGCTTTTACGTTGGCCGCTTCGTCGTCATCGTCGAGGGCGATTTTCTTGGTGGCCAGGGCGACGTGGGTCAGCGTCTGGTTGTCCAGGGAGGCGACGGCGATGATGGCTTCGCTGCCTTTGATTTCGATGCCGCAGATGGTCATGAGCGGGTCCTTTGCGAGGGAGAGGCTTCAGGAAAGGGCTTATTGAAATGCAATTCAAAGAGCTGCTCTATTGTCTTGCTCATTGGTTGAAGTTGGGAAATTTCTATCTTAAGTTTCAATAAGCTTGCTTCTTTGATTTTAATATCTAGCTCATTCAGTACTTCGCCGGGCTTTTGTATTTTCTGAAACCAGCGGCTAAAACCTATCACCGTGCACAGTGACGTGAGCGTCGCGTACAGACCGATGAAAATATAAAACTCTTTTTCGTGGACGAGCAGATAGTCCATGAACGTGTCGAGGTTATCTTTCTCTCGTTCTTTGTATGTAGAAAGTTTTCTTTCTTGTATAGCGAGGCTGTTCTTCAGGAAGGTGACGTCGTTGTTGAATGACTCCGGCAGATCTGCGATTTTATGCAGCTCCGGTGTGCCTTTCTCAAGTGCTTCAATGCGTTTAGTCAAGTCGTTTACCATTTGCTCCGTTTGCGAATGGTGGCTTTCCTCGCGTGTTTCTTTTTGGAATCTGTAGTCCAGATAAGAAAAAATAGACACCAGTGTCAGCGCACCTGCAATTAGCCATAAACCAAATACAGCAAGCAACTTATAAATATTGTCGGTGGGTGGGGATGGAAGCCATTGCATGCCGAAAATTCCTTAAATCAGCGTCAGGTAGCGAAAAGCGACAGTGGGACGCTTCTATTGTAGGAATATAGTTACTATTCTTGGCCAATCGACTCCAGAAACTCCGACCGCTCATCACTCATGCGCGCCAGGCAGTCGTTGTGCGCAATCGCATAGGCCTTGGTGCCGGTCACTGCCGGGAAGGTGTCCACTGCACAATCGGCGTCGCGCAGTTTTTCCCACTTCTGCTGCGCATCCTTCAGACGGGCGGTAATGTCCGCCAGTTTGGTCTTGTCGCTGCCGTAGGTCGAACCCATGCGCTCCAGCAACCCCTGATAGTTATCTTTGAGCAATTGCTCGGCGGTGGTCTTGTTGTAGGTGGCGCATTCCAAGGTTTGCTGGTCGTTCTCGATACCGTCGCACGGCGTGCTGTCGGTGTCTTCGGCCGCGTGGGCGGTGGTTGCGATGAGTGCCAAAGCCAGGAAAATCGATTTCATTGCGCCGTCTCATATCACGTGATGCGCAATTCTGGCTCAAGCGTAAGACAAAGAACAGCCGACCGTGGGGCCTGTCTTCGCAGGCTTTGTCGCGGATTGACGCTTTCGGCAATTCCCCTGTCGTTTTTGCACCCGGCTCCGTCGGTCCCTGGGCATATGCTGGCCCCAAAGCGCCGGCAGACGATTCGGCGCATGAATCGCCAATAAGGGGACGCCTGATGAGCCCAGCCGAGTTGCACGCCGACAGCATCGTTATCGACGGTCTGATTATTGCCAAGTGGAACCGCGACCTGTTCGAAGACATGCGCAAAGGTGGCCTCACCGCCGCCAACTGCACGGTGTCGGTGTGGGAAGGCTTCCAGGCCACGATCAATAACATTGTCGCCAGCCAGACCCTGATCCGTGAGAACAGCGACCTGGTGATCCCGGTGAAAACCACCGCCGACATCCGCCGCGCCAAGGAGCAGGGCAAGACCGGCATCATCTTCGGCTTCCAGAATGCCCATGCCTTTGAGGACCAGCTCGGCTATGTCGAGATCTTCAAGCAGCTCGGCGTGGGGGTGGTGCAGATGTGCTACAACACCCAGAACCTGGTGGGCACCGGCTGCTACGAGCGTGATGGCGGCCTGTCGGGTTTCGGGCGTGAGATCGTCGCCGAGATGAACCGCGTCGGCATTATGTGCGACCTGTCCCACGTGGGCTCCAAGACCAGCGAAGAGGTCATCCTCGAATCGAAAAAGCCGGTGTGCTACTCCCACTGCCTACCGTCCGGGCTTAAAGAGCACCCGCGCAACAAGTCCGATGAAGAGCTGAAGTTCATCGCCGACCATGGCGGTTTTGTCGGCGTGACCATGTTCGCGCCGTTCCTGGCCAAGGGCATCGACTCGACTATCGACGACTACGCCGAAGCCATCGAATACACCATGAACATCGTCGGCGAAGACGCCATCGGCATCGGCACCGACTTCACCCAGGGCCATGGTCAGGATTTCTTCGAAATGCTCACCCATGACAAGGGCTACGCCCGCCGCCTGACCAGCTTCGGCAAGATCATCAACCCGCTGGGCATCCGCACCGTGGGTGAGTTCCCCAACCTCACCGAGACCCTGCTCAAGCGCGGCCACAGCGAGCGCGTGGTGCGCAAGATCATGGGCGAGAACTGGGTCAACGTGCTCAAGGACGTCTGGGGCGAATAAGCCACTGCTCGCTTAATCCTTCACCCGCCGCCATCCGCGTGGCGGGCATCAAAACGAATTTTCTGGAGTTAAGTTTCCATGGCCAAGATCGCCCCGCAATTGCCAATTGAAGTCGACAGCGAAACCGGTGTCTGGACCTCCGACGCCCTGCCGATGCTGTACGTGCCACGCCATTTCTTCGTCAACAACCACATGGGTATCGAAGAAGTACTGGGGGCCGACGCCTACGCCGAGATCCTCTACAAGGCCGGCTACAAGTCCGCCTGGCACTGGTGTGAAAAAGAAGCTGAATGCCACGGCCTGGAAGGCGTCGCGGTGTTCGAGCACTACATGAAGCGTCTGTCGCAACGCGGCTGGGGCCTGTTCAAGATCCAGGACATCGACCTCGATAAAGGCACCGCCAGCGTCAAGCTTGAGCATTCAGCTTTTGTGTATGTCTACGGCAAGGTCGGACGCAAAGTGGACTACATGTTCACCGGCTGGTTTGCCGGCGCCATGGACCAGATTCTTCAAGCGCGTGGCAGCAAGATCCGCACTGTCGCCGAACAAGTCTACGGAGGCTCCGAAGAGGGCCACGATGATGGTTTGTTCACCGTCAAACCACTGTAAGCCGAGGACCGTGCCATGGCTTTCGAAGCAATGTTCCAGCCGATCCAGATCGGCAAACTGACCATCCGCAACCGGGTGCTCAGCACTGCGCATGCCGAGGTGTATGCCACCGACGGCGGCATGACCACCGACCGCTATGTGAAGTACTACGAAGAGAAAGCCAAGGGCGGTATTGGCCTGGCGATCTGCGGTGGCTCCTCCGTGGTGGCCATCGACAGCCCGCAGGAATGGTGGGCGTCGGTGAACCTGTCCACCGACCGCATCATCCCGCACTTCCAGAATCTGGCCGATGCCATGCACAAGCATGGCGCCAAGATCATGATCCAGATTACCCACATGGGCCGGCGCTCGCGTTGGGACGGCTTCAACTGGCCGACCCTGATGTCGCCGTCCGGCGTGCGTGAGCCGGTGCACCGTGCCACCTGCAAGACCATCGAGCCAGAAGAAATCTGGCGTGTGATCGGCAACTACGCCCAGGCTGCGCGTCGGGCCAAGGCCGGTGGCCTGGACGGGGTGGAATTGTCGGCCGTGCACCAGCACATGATCGACCAGTTCTGGAGCCCGCGGGTCAACAAGCGTACCGACGAGTGGGGCGGCAGCTTCGAGGGCCGCATGAAGTTCGGCCTGGAAGTGTTGAAGGCCGTGCGTGCCGAAGTGGGGGATGACTTCTGCGTGGGCATGCGCCTGTGCGGTGACGAGTTCCACCCGGACGGCTTGTCCCACGAGGACATGAAGCAAATCGCCAAGTACTACGATGACACCGGCATGCTCGATTTCATCGGCGTGGTGGGCTCGGGTTGCGACACCCACAACACCCTGGCCAACGTCATCCCGAACATGAGCTACCCGCCGGAGCCGTTCCTGCACCTGGCGGCCGGCATCAAGGAAGTGGTCAAGGTTCCGGTGCTGCACGCGCAGAACATCAAGGACCCGAACCAGGCCACGCGTATTCTGGAAGGCGGCTATGTGGACATGGTCGGCATGACCCGTGCGCACATCGCCGACCCGCACCTGATCGCCAAGATCAAGATGGGCCAGATCGACCAGATCAAGCAGTGCGTGGGCGCCAACTACTGCATCGACCGCCAGTACCAGGGCCTGGATGTGCTGTGCATCCAGAACGCCGCGACCTCCCGTGAATACATGGGCGTGCCGCACATCATCGAGAAGTCCACCGGGCCCAAGCGCAAGGTGGTTGTAGTGGGGGCCGGCCCGGCCGGGATGGAAGCCGCGCGCGTGGCGGCTGAACGTGGCCACGACGTGACGCTGTTCGAGAAAAAGGAGTTTATCGGCGGGCAAATCACCACGGCATCGAAAGCGCCGCAACGTGACCAGATCGCCGGTATCACCCGTTGGTATCAACTGGAGCTGGCGCGTTTGAAAGTCGACCTGCGCCTGGGTGTTGCAGCCGATGTCGAGACCATCCTGGACGTGCGTCCGGACGTGGTGGTGCTGGCGGTGGGCGGGCACCCGTTCATCGAGCAGAACGAACACTGGGGCGCCGCCGAAGGCTTGGTAGTGAGCAGTTGGGACGTGCTCGACGGCAAGGTGCTGCCTGGCAAGAACGTGCTGGTGTACGACACCATCTGTGAATTCACCGGGATGTCGGTGGCCGACTTCCTGGCCGACAAAGGCAGCCAGGTGGAGATCGTCACCGACGACATCAAGCCAGGCGTGGCAATCGGCGGCACGTCGTTCCCCACGTACTACCGCAGCATGTACCCCAAGGAAGTGATCATGACCGGCGACATGATGCTGGAAAAGGTCTACCGCGAGGGCGACAAGCTGGTGGCCGTGCTGGAGAACGAATACACCGGCGCCAAAGAGGAGCGGGTGGTCGACCAGGTCGTGGTGGAGAACGGCGTGCGTCCGGACGAGGCCATTTACTACGGGCTCAAGGAAGGTTCGCGCAACAAGGGCCAGATCGACGTTGAAGCGCTGTTTGCGATCAAGCCGCAGCCATGCCTGAGCGAGGCGGGCGAGGGGTACTTGCTGTTCCGCATTGGTGACTGTGTGGCCCAGCGCAATACCCACGCCGCCATCTATGACGCCCTGCGCTTGTGCAAGGATTTCTGACGCACCTGATCGTTCCCACGCTCTGCGTGGGAATGCCGCCCTGGACGCTCCGCGTCTGCTTTTAAGGTCGTGACGCAGAGCGTCACAGGATGCATGCCCACGCAGAGCGTGGGAACGATCTTAGTGGGAGCTTCACCATGCTGAATACCCTTCTTCCCATCCTGCTTTTTGCCGCCCTGGGCCTCGCCGTCCTCGGCGCCTTGCGCCGGGTGAACATGTGGCGTCGTGGCCGCTCATCCAAAGTCGACCTGCTGGGTGGCCTCTTGGCCATGCCCAAGCGTTACATGGTCGACCTGCACCACGTGGTCGCCCGTGACAAATACATCGCCAATACCCACGTAGCGACGGCGCTGGGCTTTGTGCTGTCGGCGCTGCTAGCGATTGTGGTGCACGGTTTCGGCCTGCAGAGCCGCATTCTTGGTTATGCCCTGCTGCTGGCGTCGACATTGATGTTTGTCGGCGCGATCTTCATGTACCTGCGCCGCCGCAATCCGCCTGCCCGCCTGTCCAAAGGCCCGTGGATGCGCCTGCCGAAAAGCCTGATGGCCTTCTCGGTGAGCTTCTTCCTGGTGACCTTGCCGGTGGCCGGGATTCTGCCCGCCGATTTCGGCGGCTGGCTGCTCGCGGCATTGCTGAGCGTGGGCGTGTTGTGGGGCGTGTCCGAAATGTTCTTCGGCATGACTTGGGGCGGGCCAATGAAACACGCGTTTGCCGGAGCCCTGCACCTGGCCTGGCACCGTCGCGCCGAACGCTTTGGCGGCGGCCGCTCCACCGGTTTGAAACCCTTGGACCTGAGCGATAAAACCGCACCGCTGGGCGTGGAAAAACCCAAGGACTTCACCTGGAACCAACTGCTCGGCTTCGACGCCTGCGTGCAGTGCGGCAAGTGCGAAGCGGCGTGCCCGGCGTTTGCCGCGGGCCAGCCACTGAACCCGAAAAAACTCATTCAGGACATGGTGGTCGGTTTGGCCGGTGGCACCGATGCCAAGTTCGCCGGCAGCCCGTACCCCGGCAAACCGGTGGGCGAACACGGCGGCAACCCGCACCAGCCGATCGTCAACGGCCTGGTGGACGCCGAGACCCTGTGGTCGTGCACCACCTGCCGCGCTTGCGTGGAAGAGTGCCCGATGATGATCGAGCATGTGGACGCTATCGTCGACATGCGCCGCCACCTCACCCTGGAAAAAGGCGCCACGCCGAACAAGGGCGCTGAAGTCCTGGAAAACCTGATCGCTACCGACAACCCCGGCGGGTTTGCCCCTGGTGGGCGCCTGAACTGGGCGGCAGACCTGAACCTGCCGTTGCTCAGCGACAAAGGCAGTTGCGATGTGCTGTTCTGGGTCGGCGATGGCGCCTTCGACATGCGTAACCAGCGTACCCTGCGCGCTTTCGTCAAAGTGCTCAAGGCCGCCAAGGTCGATTTCGCCGTGCTCGGCCTGGAAGAACGCGACAGCGGTGACGTGGCGCGGCGCCTCGGTGACGAAGCGACATTCCAGTTGCTGGCCACGCGCAATATCCAGACCCTGGCCAAGTACAGCTTCAAGCGCATCGTCACCTGCGATCCGCACAGCTTCCATGTGCTGAAAAACGAATACGGCGCCTTCAACGGCAACTACCGCGTGCAGCACCACAGCACCTTCATGGCCGAGCTGATCGGCGAGGGCGCGCTGAATCTGGGCCAGCACAAAGGCAACAGCGTGACCTACCATGACCCTTGCTACCTGGGCCGCTACAACGGTGAATACGAGGCGCCGCGCCAAGTGCTAAAGGCGTTGGGTATCGAGGTCAAGGAAATGCAACGCTCGGGCTTCCGTTCACGCTGCTGCGGTGGCGGTGGCGGTGCGCCGATCACCGACATCCCCGGCAAGCAACGTATCCCCGATATGCGCATGGACGACATCCGCGAGACCGGCGCCGAACTGGTGGCCGTGGGTTGCCCGCAATGCACGGCGATGCTTGAAGGCGTGGTCGAACCGCGCCCGTTGATCAAGGACATCGCCGAACTGGTAGCCGACGCGTTGCTTGAAGACGCCGCGCCGGCCAAAGCCCCCGTCAAGCGTGAACCTGCGGAGGTGCACTAATGAGCGATATTATCCGCCGCGACCCCCGGGCCGAATGGATCGCCCGTAACCGCCTGCACCCGTTGCACGCGGCGATGCAGCCGGTGCAACACAGCTGGATGGGGCCCAACGGCATCATTCGCAAAAACGTGCATGGTGTCGGTTTTATCGGGCCCAACGGCATCAAGCGCATCGACCGCAGCGGTGCCCAGCAGGGCGGCGCGGCCAAGCGCACCGCGGCAGTGGAAGTGCAATTGCCGCTGCATCAAGTGCCGACCCCGGCGTTCTACATCAACGTGGTGCCGGACATGGTCGGTGGCCGCCTGAGCAGCCACGACCGCGACCTGCTTGGCTTGGCGCGCCAACTGGCCGGCAATGACGGCGCGGTGTTGGCGGTGGTGTTCGGTGAACACAAGGAAAGCGCCTTTGCCACGGCCGGCGTCGACCGACTGCTGGTGCTGGAGGGGCATGAGTTCGAGGGTTATGCACCGGAGCAACGCGTGCAGGGCCTGCGCGCTGTGGATAACCAATTCAGCCCGCGCCACTGGTTGCTGCCAGACAGCCGCAGCGGTGGTGGTGAGCTGGGGCGGCGCTTTGCCGCCAGCCTCAAGGAGCGCCCGGCGACGCGGGTGTGGCAGATCAAGGGCGAGGAATGCATCGGCCGTGCCGGTGCCGGCCAGGAAGACCTGGCGCGGCCGTTGCCCCGTCTGATCCTCGCTGCCGCCGAATGTGCCGACCCGGTCAGCGAGACCCGCCACGAAGTCTTGCCCGTGGAGTTATCCACAAGCCTGGCGCGCAGTTTGCCTCGTATCGAAGACCTCGGCGCGGTGGCGGTCGATCCGGCAGCGATTCCGATGGCCGAGGCAGAGTTCATTTTCTCCGGTGGCTACGGCGTGAAGGATTGGGCGCTGTTCCACCAGACCGCCGCGGCCCTGGGCGCTACTGAAGGCGCCTCGCGGGTGGCAGTGGACGATGGCTTCATGGCGCGTGATCGCCAGGTCGGCGCCAGCGGCACCTGGGTGACTGCGCGGGTGTACGTGGCGGTGGGCATTTCCGGGGCGATCCAGCACCTGCAAGGCATCGGTGCCTGCGACAAGGTGGTGGCGATCAACCTCGACCCAGGGTGCGACATGATCAAGCGTGCCGACCTGTCGGTGATCGGCGAAAGCGCCGCGATACTGCACGCCTTGATCGCGGCGGTCGAGACCTACCGCAACGGCGCCAAGCGCGATGCAGCCTGAGGATATGACCATGACGAACACTGTATTCAGCCTGGTGTCCATCGGTGCTCACCCCACCTCCGGGCGTCCACGCCGCGCCGAGCAGGATGCGCGCGCGGTTGAGCTGGGGCTGCAACTGGCTGGGGATAAGTTGCAGGTGCTGCACGCTGGTGATGTCAGCGAGCCGACCCTGCGCAGCTACCTGGGCATGGGCCTGCCGCAACTGCAGGTACTGGAACAACCGGCCGGCTCGGATGCCTTGCCGGTGCTCAGTGAGTATCTGCGCGACGCCGGTGCTCAGGTGGTACTGACCGGGAGCCAGGCAGAAACCGGCGAAGGTTCGGGAATGCTGCCGTTCCTCTTGGCCGAGCAACTGGGCTGGCCGCTGATTGTGGGGCTGGCCCAGGTGGAGTCCATCGACGCCGGCGTAGCCCTGGTGCTGCAGGCGCTGCCTCGCGGCCAGCGACGGCGCTTGAAGGTGCGCCTGCCGTTTCTCGCCACTGTGGATAACGCCGCGCCCAAGCCACGTCAGAGCGCCTACGGCCCGGCGCAACGGGGTGAACTGGCCGCCCATGACGTTGAGATTGAACACGACGAGTTATTCACAGGCGCACTGTTGCAACCGGCCAAGCCACGGCCAAAGCGCCTCAAGGTGATCAAGGCCAAGAGTGGTGCCGACCGTATGAAGGCCGCAACGGCAAAGGCCAGTGGCGGCGGTGGGCAGGTGCTCAAGGGCGTGAGCGCTGAAGAGGGCGCGCAAGCGATTCTCAAGCTTCTGGTAGAAGAGGGCGTCGTACGCTGAACCCTGACCACCACCAAACCTTGTGGGAGCTGGCTTGCCTGCGATAGCGGTAGGTCAGCAACCCATGCATCCGTTGACGTATTGCAATCGCGGGCAAGCCCGCTTCCAAATTTTCCTGCTTTATCTTGGGCTTACCCACAATGCCTGTTGATCCGCCTGTGGATAACCTGTTCGCGGGTGTCCACAAGCCCGGCATATCAAGCTCTGCAGCCCTCTGTACGAAAAACAACCAGCCTAACTTGCGGTTTTTGCTCGGGTTTTCACCGGCTTGAGGCCTCGACTTGCCCCCAAAGTCTGTTGGCGCTTTTGTGGATAAGATGTTCGCTATCCGCTACAAGCCTTATAAAACGTGGCTTTCGAGGGGTTGGTCAATAATTGATCAAATCTCACATATTCGCCGTTTAAACGGCTGGATATCCCCGATTCATGAGGGTTTCAAAGGCTTTTCCACAACCCGAACAAAGTTGCCCCCAAAGTCTGTTGGTGCATCTGTGGATAAGGTGTTCGCTTACCGCTGCAAGCCACGCCAAACAAGGCTCTTGGAGGTTTGGTCAATAAATGAACAGCTCAAGATAAAACCCGCAAGTTTAAATAAGTCACGGATTTTCTTGATTTAATTTGTGAGCACGGCGCACTTGCCCACAATTGCTGTGGGTGGCTTTGTGGATAAGTTGTTGGGGAAAGGCTGGAGGGCAGGGTGGTAAAGGGCTGCATCGGAACTGATCGAATTTTGAACAGTTAACCTGTCCAAATGTGGGAGCTGGCTTGCCTGCGATAGCGGTCTGTCAGCCAATACAGGCTTTGACAGACACAATGCCATCGCGGGCAAGCCCGCTCCCACACAAGCGTTATTCGTGAGCAGCTACGCCTTTGAGATAAGGCGCTGGCGCCGCGCCCAGGTTGTTGAGCATCCGCTCGCTGTACCAATCCACAAAATTCACCACGCCAAACTCATAGGTCTTGGAGTAAGGGCCTGGCTGGTAGGCGGTGGAGTTGATGCCGCGCTGGTTCTCTTCGGCCAGGCGGCGATCCTGGTCGTTGGTGGCATCCCACACCTGGCGCATGCGCTCCACGTCGTAGTCCACGCCTTCCACCGCGTCCTTGTGCACGATCCACTTGGTGGTGACCATGGTTTCCTGGGCGCTGATCGGCCACACGGTGAACACAATGATGTGGTCGCCCATGCAGTGGTTCCAGGAGTGCGGCAGGTGCAGGATGCGCATCGAACCCAGGTCCGGGTTCTTGATGCGGCCCATCAGTTTGGCGCAGCCCTGCTTGCCGTCCAGGGTCATCGACACAGTGCCCTTGAGCAGTGGCATGCGCACGATGCGGTTACGCAGGCCGAAGCTGGCGTGGGCGTAAGGGATTTTTTCGGCATCCCAAGCGGCGGCGGACGCGGCTACGTGATCCTTGAACGCCTGGTCGGCGCGCGGGTCGGTAACGTCGTCCCACTCCAGCAGGGTTTTCAGCAGTTCCGGGTGCGAGGCGTTGCAGTGGTAGCACTCGCGGTTGTTTTCCAGCACCAGCTTCCAGTTGGCTTTTTCGAACAAGGTGGTCTGGATCGCCACCTTGGTGTTCTCCATGTCGTAGGGCTCCATGTAATGGCTGAGCGTCGACAGGAAGTCATCGATGGCCGGTGGATTTTCGGCCAGGCTGATAAAGATGTAGCCGCCAGCAGTCTTCACGTTCACCGGCTTGAGGCCGTACTGCTTCATGTCGAAATCGGCGCCCATCTCGGTGCCGGCGAACAGCAGGCGGCCGTCCAGCTCGTAGGTCCACTGGTGGTAGTGGCACACCAATTTGGCGACCTTGCCCTTGTCGCTGGTGCACAAGCGCGAGCCACGGTGGCGGCAGACGTTGTGGAACGCATGCACCACGCCGTCGGCACCCTGGATCACGATGATTGGGTTCTTGCCCACTTGCAGGGTCAGGTAGTTGCCCTTGGTGGGGATTTCGCAGGTCATGCCGGCGATCAACCACTCTTTCTGGAAGATCTCTTGCATGTCGATATCAAACAACCGCTCATCAGAGTAGAACGGCTGCGGCAGCGAAAAAGTGCGCTCGCGCTCTTGCAGCATTTGCGCGGTGGCCTTGCGTGCGGGTTCCAGCGGATCGCCCAAGCTTAAGGTTGCGGTGACGTCCATCGTGTGTGTCCTCATGGCCATTCTGTGTGGCCGGCGAATAGTGGCTACGGTTGGTGCTGTGCAAGGCGTAAAGAACGCGTCTTTGTTGGGAGCGAGTGTGGGCCCGGCGTAACGTCGAACCTTATCCATGGGCGACATGGCCCAATCTGATCCCGACGCGCAAGCCCCTGTCTTTGGGGGCTGGTCGCCGTAAGTATGTGAATGTCGCAGATAGGTAAATGGGTGGTTCTCGCGTTACGCAGAATCGCCACCATAAGGCCGACGTCGGCGGTGGAGAACAACATGTCCAATAATTTCCTGAATCCGGTAACCACCCAGACCTGGGCCAATGGTCGGCACATCGTCCGCTGCGTCAAAGTCATCCAGGAAACCTGGGATGTGCGCACCTTCTGCTTCATGGCCGATCAGCCGATCCTGTTCTTTTTCAAGCCAGGGCAATTCGTCACCCTGGAGCTGGAAATCGAAGGCCAGCCGATCATGCGTTCGTACACGATTTCCAGCTCACCGTCGGTGCCTTACAGCTTTTCGGTGACCATCAAGCGTGTGCCGGGCGGTCGGGTTTCCAATTGGCTGCACGACACTTTGCACGAAGGCCAGGAGCTGGCGGTGCACGGGCCGGTCGGGCTGTTCAATGCCATCGACTTCCCGAGCCCGAAAGTGCTTTACCTCAGCGGCGGCGTTGGGATCACGCCGGTGATGTCCATGGCGCGCTGGTTCTACGACACCAATGCGAACGTCGACATGACCTTTATCCACAGCGCCCGCTCGCCCAAGGACATCATCTATCACCGCGAGCTGGAGCACATGGCGTCGCGGATCGACAACTTCAGCCTGCACCTGATTTGCGAAAAACACGGCCTGGGCGAGCCTTGGGCCGGGTATCGCGGCTATCTGAACCACAAGATGCTGGAGCTGATGGTGCCGGACTTCCTGGAGCGCGAAGTGTTCTGCTGCGGCCCTACGCCGTACATGAACGCGGTGAAGCGTTTGCTGGAAGTTGCCGGTTTCGACATGACCCGTTATCACGAAGAATCCTTTGGCGCGACACCGCCCGAAGCCCGTGCCGATGCGGTGGAGCAGGCCGAGCAAGCGGCGGATGCGCCGGAGATCGACCTGGCAGACCTGCATCAAGTGGAATTTATCGCGTCCGGCAAGAGCATTCGCGTGGCGCCGGGGGAAACGGTGCATGCTGCGGCGGCCAAGCTCGGCCTGCTGATCCCCAAGGCCTGTGGCATGGGCATCTGCGGTACGTGCAAGGTGATGAAGCTGGGCGGCGAAGTGGAGATGGAGCACAACGGCGGGATTACCGAAGAGGACGAAGCCGAAGGCTATATCCTGTCGTGCTGCAGTGTGCCGAAGGGTGATGTACGCATCGAGTTCTGATCTGCTCGTTCCCACGCTCTGCGTGGTAACGCCTCCCAGGACGCTCCGCGTCCCGTCGCAACTGAAGGGTGACGCGGAGCGTCACGGCTGCATTCCCACGCGGAGCGCGGGAACGATCTTTCCGGCAGCAGGCACATGCTCGTTCCCACGCTCTGCGTGGTAACGCCTCCCAGGACGCTCCGCGTCCCGTCGCACATGAAGGGTGACGCGGAGCGTCCTGGGCTGCATTCCCACGCGGAGCGCGGGAATGATCTTTCCGGCAGCAGGCACATGCTCGTTCCCACGCTCTGCGTGGTAACGCCTCCCAGGACGCTCCGCGTCCCGTCGCAACTGAAGGGTGACGCGGAGCGTCACGGGCTGCATTCCCACGCGGAGCGCGGGAACGATCTTTCCGGCAGCAGGCACATGCTCGTTCCCACGCTCTGAGTGGTAGCGCCTCCCAGGACGCTCCGCGTCCCGTCGCAGTTGAGGGGTGACGCGGAGCGTCACGGGCTGCATTCCCACGCGGAGCGCGGGAACGATCTTTCCGGCAGCAGGCACATGCTCGTTCCCACGCTCTGCGTGGTAACGCCTCCCAGGACGCTCCGCGTCCCGTCGTAAGGGAAGGGGCACGCGGATCTTCAGAGCCAAGGTTGGATGTCGATCAGGCCTGGCATACCTGCATAGTTGCGCGCGCTGGAGTAACGCCAGTGTTCAGCCAGGTCCACATAGCCCCGCTTTATGGGGTTGTGATGGATGTAATCAAGCTTCTGGCGCATGACTGCCTCGCTGTAAACCAACTCCGCATGTGAACCTTCCTGCCACAGTTGATAAACACGATCTGTCTTGTGTGCACGCTTGCAGAAACGCAGGCGCTGCAATATCCGCTCCGCGCCTTTGCTTTGCAGGTCGTCAATGATGGTGCGGGCGGTGAAGGATTTGAATTGGCTGACGCACTTTCCCAGATCGGGCGCTTGAGCAATAAAGTGCAAGTGATTTTCCAGGATGACGTAACCAAACAAGTTTAAAGCGTGGTTGCTTTGTTGATATCGCCAGCAATCCAGAAGATGGTCCACCAGGTAGTTGCGGGTGAAGAGAGGGAGCCATTCCATGACAGTGCAGGTGAGGAAGTGGGGTTTTTCGGGTTCGGTGATGACATAGCGGCTTCTGCCCACGTGTTCATCCTTGATTTCGGGTGGACGCGGAGCGTCCGAGGAGGCATTCCCACGCAGAGCGTGGGAACGATCATGATTCAGCGTCGCGTCGCAGGTCGGGAATCTGCGACGCGAGCCTTAGGTGTTAACAGTTATTGGGCATAGATATGGACAACGAAGTGCTGGCCTGAGTTTGTCAATTCGTAGGCTTTGTCGTAGATGGTCAGCGTCCTTGATGGCTCCTGAATGGTGTCCCCGACCTTGGCGTGTTTCCTGAACTCATCCCAGTCAATGACCGTGGTGCTAGTGCTGCCGCCGCTTTGCAGTGTGTTGCCATTGCTTTGATATTCCATGATAAAGCTCTCCATTGATGTGCCTTTGCCGCCGATTATTCGGCTGGCGGTGAAACCCGCAAGGTGGCAGTTACCGCTGCGTTTCCCTTGCGGGTAACGAGAGGCTAGACAATGAAAACGAGCTGCGTGGCTCTCAGAAATATCAAAAAACAGTCTCAGCAATCGGCCAGTACCAACTGGCCGAATTCGTACGTTAAGCGTTCATCACTTCCCGAATATCGGCAGCCAATTCCCTTACACGCTCTTCCTCGGTATCCCACGCACACATGAAGCGCGCACCACCTTTGCCGATGAAGGTGTAGAAACGCCAGCCCTTGGCGGTCAGCGCTGCAATCGCGGGTTCGGAGAGTTGCAGGAACACGCCGTTGGCCTGTACCGGGAACATCAATTCCACACCGGGAATATCCGCCACCAGGCTGCTCAACAATTGCGCGCAATGGTTAGCGTGGCGCGCATGCTTGAGCCAGGCGTCATTTTCCAGCAGGCCCACCCATGGCGCAGAAAGGAAGCGCATTTTCGACGCCAACTGACCGGCCTGTTTGCAGCGGTAGTCGAAGTCTTCAGCCAGTTTGTGATTGAAGAACAGGATGGCTTCACCCACCGCCATGCCGTTTTTGGTACCACCAAAGCACAGCACGTCGACGCCGGCTTTCCAGGTCAGGTCGGCCGGTGAGCAACCCAGGAATGCACAGGCATTGGCGAAGCGGGCACCGTCCATGTGCAGGTTCAGGCCCAGCTCCTTGCAGGTGGCGCTGATGGCACGGATTTCTTCCGGGGTGTACACGCTGCCGACTTCGGTGGCCTGGGTCAGGGTCACGACGCGGGGTTTGGGGTAGTGGATGTCCTGGCGCTTGAGGGCGATCTCACGGATCGACTCCGGGGTCAGCTTGCCGTTTTCGGTGCGGGCAACCAACAATTTGGAGCCGTTGGAGAAAAACTCCGGCGCGCCGCATTCGTCGGTCTCGACGTGGGCAGTTTCCGAGCAAATCACGCTATGGTAGCTCTGGCACAACGAGGACAGCGCCAGGGAGTTGGCAGCCGTACCGTTGAAGGCGAAGAACACCTCGCAGTCGGTCTCGAACAGATTGCGGAAACCGTCGGCGGCGCGGTGGGTCCATTCATCATCGCCGTAGGCACGTTGATGGCCCTGGTTGGCTTGTTCCATGGCGGCCCAGGCTTCCGGGCAGATGCCGGAATAGTTGTCGCTGGCAAATTGTTGGCTCTTGTCGGTCATGGCCCGTTCCTGTGGTCGATGTTGGTGCGCACTTTACCCAAGATTGCCGGGGGCACGCACGCACTGTAAATGCAAAGTCGTTGGGGAATTATGCACGGTACTGAAACCTTGCCTGTCGGACCTGTCCGAGATGGCGCTTTGGATCTGCTCAAGTGGCTGGCGCTGTTGAGTATGGTGCTCGATCATTTGCGCTATGTGGGGCTGAGTCTGGATGGGCTATACGTGCCGGGGCGCCTGGCGTTTCCATGGTTTTGCCTGGCGATTGCGGCTAATTTGCACCGTGTCCGTTACGCCCCAGTGACGGGCCATTGGCGCTACCTGGGTTGGTTGCTGCTGTTCAGCGTGATCAGCGAAGTGCCTTATCGGATGTTCATCGAAGATGCCGATACCTTGAACGTGTTGCCGACCCTGGCGCTGGGCATGCTGGTTGCCCGAGGTTGGCAGCAAAAGACGTTGGTTGATCGAGGATTGGCGCTGATCGCCGTCACCATGGCGGCCGTGTTTTCACACCAGTTGATGTTCGGTTTCTTTGGTGTATTGCTGCCACTGGCGATATTGCTGGTGTTTCGCCGGCCCTGGTATTTCAGCGTGCTGCCGGGTTTAGTCTGCGTCGCCGCCAATCAGTGGCAGATTCTGCTCAATAGCGGCACGCTTGTGGCGCTGTCGGGGTTGGCTGCATGTCTGATTGCGCCGCTGGCAGGATTGGTCTTATTGCGACATGGCAAAAACGCCAACCCCCCCGCCATGCGACGCTGGGCCTATGCCCTGTATCCCATGCATTTTCTTCTGTTGCTACTCGTTCGCAAGCTCATTGCCTAGCCCTTGTAGGAGCGAGCTTGCTCGCGAAAAACGTCAACAATAACGCGGGCTGCCTGATTGAACGCGGCGCCCTCAGGTTTTTCGCGAGCAAGCTCGCTCCTACAGTTTGTAGGCACCCAGTTAGCATTTGCTCAGGCCATGTCGTAAACGCACCTTTGCGTGGCGTGCGCAGGCATTTGGCCCGCACGCGCCAGCCCTACCATCGCATCAAAGGGCCCTGCGAGGGCCTCAACAATACGAAAGGCTGGGAGAGACGCGATGTTCAGCAAACAAGACCAGATCCAGGGATATGACGACGCACTGCTGGCGGCGATGAATGCCGAGGAGCAGCGCCAGGAAGATCATATCGAGCTGATCGCGTCGGAGAACTACACCAGCAAGCGCGTGATGGAAGCTCAAGGCAGTGGCCTTACCAACAAATACGCCGAAGGCTACCCGGGCAAGCGCTACTACGGCGGCTGCGAGCATGTGGACAAGGTCGAAGCCCTGGCCATCGAGCGCGCCAAGCAGCTGTTCGGTGCCGATTACGCCAACGTGCAACCGCACTCCGGTTCCTCCGCCAACAGCGCCGTGTACCTGGCGCTGATCAATGCCGGCGACACCATTCTGGGCATGAGCCTGGCCCACGGCGGTCACCTGACCCACGGCGCCAAAGTGTCGTCCTCGGGCAAGCTGTATAACGCGGTGCAGTACGGCATCAACACCGACACCGGCCTGATCGACTACGACGAAGTCGAGCGCCTGGCGGTCGAGCACAAGCCGAAGATGGTGGTGGCAGGTTTCTCGGCCTACTCCAAGACCCTTGATTTCCCACGCTTCCGTCAGATTGCCGACAAGGTTGGCGCGCTGCTGTTCGTCGACATGGCCCACGTCGCCGGGCTGGTCGCCGCCGGCCTGTACCCGAACCCGCTGCCTTATGCCGACGTGGTCACCACCACCACCCACAAGACCCTGCGCGGTCCACGGGGCGGCCTGATCCTGGCCAAGGCCAACGAAGAAATCGAAAAGAAACTCAACGCTGCGGTATTCCCCGGCGCCCAGGGCGGCCCGCTGATGCACGTGATCGCCGGCAAGGCCGTGTGCTTCAAGGAAGCGCTGGAGCCCGGCTTCAAGGCTTACCAGCAGCAAGTGATCGATAACGCCCAGGCCATGGCCGAAGTGTTCATCAAACGTGGCTACGACGTGGTCTCCGGCGGCACCGATAACCACCTGTTCCTGGTCAGCCTGATCCGCCAGGGCCTCACCGGCAAAGAGGCGGATGCCGCCCTGGGTCGCGCCCACATTACGGTCAACAAGAACGCGGTGCCGAATGACCCGCAGTCGCCGTTCGTGACCTCGGGCCTGCGCATCGGTACCCCGGCGGTGACCACCCGTGGCTTCAAGGTGCCGCAGTGCGTCGAACTGGCCGGCTGGATCTGCGACATCCTCGACAACCTCGGCGACGCCGATGTCGAGGCAAACGTGGCCAAGCACGTGTCTGCCCTGTGCGCTGATTTCCCGGTTTATCGCTGAGCGCGGTTTTGGAGTAATGACTATGCAACGCTACTCAGGCTTCGGCCTCTTCAAGCACTCCCTCAGCCATCACGAAAACTGGCAGAAGATGTGGCGCACGCCGACCCCTAAAAAGGTCTACGACGTGGTCATCGTCGGCGGCGGCGGGCATGGTCTGGCGACCGCTTACTACCTGGCCAAGGAACACGGCATCACCAACGTGGCGGTGGTCGAGAAAGGCTGGCTGGGCGGCGGTAACACCGCGCGCAACACCACCATCGTGCGTTCCAACTACCTGTGGGACGAGTCGGCGCACCTGTACGAACACGCTATGAAACTCTGGGAAGGTTTGTCCCAGGACCTGAACTACAACGTGATGTTCTCCCAGCGTGGCGTGTACAACCTGTGCCACACCCTGCAGGACATCCGTGATTCCGAGCGCCGAGTGAGCGCCAACCGCCTCAACGGCGTGGACGGCGAGCTGCTGAATGCCCAGCAAGTGGCCGACGAAATCCCGTATCTGGATTGCTCCAAGAACACCCGTTACCCCGTGCTCGGCGCCACCGTGCAACGTCGCGGCGGCGTAGCCCGTCACGATGCCGTGGCCTGGGGCTTTGCCCGTGCTGCCGATGCCTTGGGCGTGGACCTGATCCAGCAGACCGAAGTGATCGGGTTCCGCAAGGAAAACGGCGTGTGCATCGGTGTGGAAACCAACAAAGGCTTTATCGGTGCCAAGCGCGTCGGTGTGGTCACGGCCGGTAACTCCGGGCACATGGCCTCGCTGGCGGGCTTTCGCCTGCCGATCGAATCCCACCCGCTGCAAGCGTTGGTGTCGGAGCCGATCAAGCCGATTATCGACAGCGTGATCATGTCCAACGCGGTGCACGGTTACATCAGCCAATCCGACAAGGGCGACCTGGTGATCGGCGCCGGTATCGACGGCTACAACGGTTACGGCCAGCGCGGTTCGTACCCGGTGATCGAGCACACCATCCAGGCCATCGTCGAGATGTTCCCGGTGCTGTCGCGGGTGCGCATGAACCGCCAGTGGGGCGGCATCGTCGACACCACGCCGGATGCCTGCCCGATCATCTCCAAGACCCCGGTACCGAACATGTTCTTCAACTGCGGTTGGGGTACGGGCGGCTTCAAGGCCACCCCAGGCTCAGGCAACGTGTTTGCCGCCAGCCTGGCCAAGGGTGAAATGCACCCGCTGGCCGCACCTTTTTCCATCGACCGTTTCCACAACGGTGCGTTGATCGACGAACACGGCGCTGCGGCCGTCGCCCACTAACAGGAGAAATTCCCTATGTTGCATATCTTCTGTCCTCACTGTGGCGAACTGCGCTCCGAAGAGGAATTCCACGCGTCCGGCCAAGCGCACATCCCGCGCCCGCTGGACCCGAATGCCTGCACCGACGAGCAGTGGGGCGACTACATGTTCTTTCGCGATAACCCGCGCGGCCTGCACCACGAACTGTGGATCCATGCCGCCGGTTGCCGCCAGTATTTCAACGCCACCCGCGACACTGTGACCTACGAAATTCTTGAAACCTACAAGATCGGTGAGAAGCCTCAGTTCACCGCCAAGGCCTCTGGAGAGAAGGTATGAGCCAGATCAATCGCCTGTCCAACGGTGGCCGCATCGACCGTAATAAAGTCCTGACGTTTACGTTCAACGGTCAGAGCTACAAGGGTTTTGAAGGCGACACCCTGGCCGCAGCCCTGCTGGCCAACGGTGTCGACATCATTGGCCGCAGCTTCAAGTACTCGCGCCCAAGGGGCATCTTTGCCGCGGGCGCCGAAGAGCCGAACGCGGTGCTGCAGATCGGCGCCACCGAAGCCACGCAGATCCCCAACGTGCGCGCCACCCAACAGGCGCTGTACCAAGGCTTGGTTGCTACCAGTACCAACGGCTGGCCGAGCGTGAACAACGACATGATGGGGATTCTCGGCAAGGTCGGCGGCAAGCTGATGCCGCCGGGTTTCTACTACAAAACCTTCATGTACCCGCAATCGTTCTGGATGACCTACGAGAAGTACATCCGCAAGGCGGCGGGCCTTGGCCGTTCGCCCACCGAGAACGACCCGGACACCTACGACAACTTCAACCGTCATTGCGACGTGCTGGTCGTGGGCGCAGGCCCTGCGGGCCTTGCGGCTGCGCTGGCCGCTGCGCGCAGCGGTGCCCGTGTGATCATCGCCGACGAGCAGGAAGAGTTCGGTGGTTCGCTGCTCGATTCCCGCGAAAGCCTCGACGGCAAGCCGGCCACTGAATGGGTTGCCAGCGTCATTGCCGAATTGAAAGCGCTGCCGGACGTGGTGCTGCTGCCCCGCGCCACCGTCAACGGTTACCACGACCATAACTTCCTGACCATTCACGAGCGTCTCACCGACCATCTCGGTGACCGTGCGCCGATTGGCGTGGTGCGTCAGCGTATCCACCGCGTACGTGCCAAGCGTGTGGTGCTGGCCACCGGTGCGTGCGAGCGTCCGCTGGTGTATGGCAACAACGATGTGCCGGGCAATATGCTCGCGGGTGCGGTGTCTACCTACGTGCGTCGCTACGGCGTGGCACCGGGTAAAAAGCTGCTGCTGTCGACCAACAACGATCATGCCTACCGCGTTGCGCTGGATTGGTTCGATGCGGGCCTCACCGTTGTTGCGGTGGCCGATGCGCGCCACAACCCACGCGGGGCTCTGGTTGAAGAAGCTCGCGCCAAAGGCATTCGCATCCTCACCGGCAGCGCCGTGATCGAGGCCCGCGGCAGTAAGCACGTGACCGGTGCCCGCGTGGCAGCCATCGACGTCAAGGCGCACAAAGTCACCAGCCCCGGCGAGTGGCTGGACTGCGACCTGGTCGCCAGCTCCGGCGGTTACAGCCCGGTGGTGCACCTGGCCTCGCACCTGGGCGGCAAGCCGACCTGGCGTGAAGATATCCTCGGGTTTGTACCGGGCGAAGCACCGCAAAAACGCGTGTGCGTGGGTGGCATCAACGGTGTCTACGGCCTTGGCGATTCCCTCGCCGATGGCTTTGAAGGCGGCGTGCGTGCGGCCAGCGAAGCCGGTTTTGCCCCGGTTGAAGGCACGCTGCCAAAAGCCTTGAGCCGTCTTGAAGAACCCACCCTGGCGCTGTTCCAGGTGCCCCACGAAAAAGCTACCGCACGGGCGCCAAAGCAATTTGTCGACCTGCAAAACGACGTGACCGCCGCCGCCATCGAACTGGCCACCCGCGAAGGTTTCGAGTCGGTGGAGCACGTCAAACGCTACACCGCGCTGGGCTTCGGCACTGACCAGGGCAAGCTGGGTAACGTCAACGGCCTGGCCATCGCCGCCCGTTCGTTGAACGTGACCATCCCGCAGATGGGCACCACCATGTTCCGTCCCAACTACACGCCGGTGACGTTCGGCGCCGTAGCGGGCCGTCACTGTGGGCATATCTTCGAGCCGGTACGCTACACCGCGCTGCAGGCCTGGCACGTGAAGAACGGCGCCGAGTTTGAAGACGTCGGCCAGTGGAAACGCCCGTGGTATTTCCCGCGTAATGGTGAAGACCTGCACGCCGCAGTGAAGCGCGAATGCCTGGCCGTGCGTGACAGTGTCGGCCTGCTGGACGCGTCCACCCTCGGCAAGATCGACATTCAGGGCCCGGATGCCCGCGAGTTCCTCAACCGCATCTACACCAACGCCTGGACCAAGCTCGACGTGGGCAAGGCGCGCTACGGCCTGATGTGCAAGGAAGACGGCATGGTCTTCGACGACGGCGTGACGGCCTGTCTGGCCGATAACCACTTCCTGATGACCACCACCACCGGCGGCGCCGCCCGCGTGCTGCAGTGGCTGGAAATCTACCAGCAGACCGAATGGCCGGACCTCAAGGTGTACTTCACCTCGGTCACCGACCATTGGGCAACCATGACCCTGTCGGGCCCCAACAGCCGCAAGCTGCTCAGTGAAGTCACCGACATCGACCTGGACAAGGACGGCTTCCCGTTCATGACCTGGAAGGAAGGCCTGGTGGGCGGCGTGCCGGCGCGGGTGTTCCGTATCTCGTTTACCGGTGAGCTGTCGTACGAAGTCAACGTGCAGGCCGACTACGCCATGGGTGTGCTGGAAAAGATCGTCGAGGCCGGCAAAAAGTACAACCTGACCCCGTACGGCACCGAGACCATGCACGTACTGCGCGCTGAGAAGGGCTTCATCATCGTCGGGCAAGACACCGACGGCTCGATGACCCCGGACGACCTGAACATGGGCTGGTGCGTTGGCCGTACCAAGCCGTTCTCGTGGATCGGCTGGCGCGGGATGAACCGTGAAGACTGCGTGCGTGAAGAGCGCAAGCAGTTGGTGGGGCTCAAGCCGATCGACCCGAACGTGTGGCTGCCGGAAGGCGCGCAGTTGGTGTTCGATCCGAAGCAGACGATTCCGATGAAGATGGTGGGTCACGTTACCTCAAGTTATGCGCATAACTCCCTGGGCTATTCGTTTGCCATGGGTGTGGTGAAGGGCGGCTTGAAGCGCATCGGTGAGCGGGTGTTCTCGCCGCAAGCGGATGGCAGCGTGATCGAAGCCGAGATTGTGTCTTCGGTGTTCTTTGACCCCAAAGGTGATCGGCAGAACGTCTGACACCTGATCGTTCCCGCGCTCTGCGTGGGAATGCATTCCGGGGCGCTCTGCGCCCCAAGGGCGGACGCAGAGCGTCCATGGCGGCATTCCCACGCGGAGCGTGGGAACGATCAACAGAATTCAGAACAGGTGCTTTATGACAGCAGCCAATGTTTACCAACAACGCCCCACCACCGGCGCCAAGGCCGAGTCGTCGCTGCACCATGCCGACCTCGCAAGCCTGGTCGGCAAGGGCCGCAAGAACGCCGGCGTGACCGTGCGTGAAAAGAAACTCCTCGGCCACCTGACTATCCGCGGCGATGGCCATGATGCCGCCTTCGCCGCCGGCGTGCACAAGGCCGTCGGTATCGAACTGCCCGGCCCGCTGAGCGTGGTCTTCAAAGGTGAAACCAGCCTTCAGTGGCTCGGCCCGGATGAGTGGCTGTTGATTGTGCCGAGCGGTGAAGAGTTTGCCGCCGAGCAAAACCTGCGCGCCGCCCTGGGCGACCTGCATATCCAGATCGTCAACGTCAGCGGCGGCCAGCAGATTCTTGAACTGAGCGGCCCGAATGTGCGCGATGTGCTGATGAAGTCCACCAGCTACGACGTACACCCCAACAACTTTCCGGTCGGCAAAGCCGTGGGTACGGTGTTCGCCAAGTCGCAACTGGTGATCCGTCATACGGCTGAAGACACCTGGGAACTGCTGATCCGTCGCAGCTTCTCGGATTACTGGTGGTTGTGGTTGCAGGATGCCTCGGCTGAGTTCGGCCTGAGCGTTGTCGCATGATGATCATTCCCACGCTCCGCGTGGGAATGCATACCGGGACGCTCTGCGTCCCAAAAGCGGACGCAGAGCGTCCATGGCGGCATTCCCACGCAAAGCGTGGGAACGATCAGCCTGAGGAGTGACCCATGAGCCGCGCACCCGATACATGGATTTTGACCGCCGACTGCCCCAGCGTGCTCGGCACGGTGGACGCGGTCACCCGCTACCTGTTTGAGCAAGGCTGCTACGTCACCGAGCACCATTCGTTTGATGACCGCCTCTCGGGTCGGTTTTTCATTCGTGTTGAGTTCCGTCAGCCTGACGGCTTTGACGAGCAGGCGTTCCGGGATGGCTTGGCCACCCGTGGTGAAGCCTTTGGCATGATCTTCGAACTGACGGCGCCGAACTACCGGCCCAAAGTGGTGATCATGGTCTCCAAGGCCGATCACTGCCTCAACGACCTGCTGTATCGCCAGCGCATCGGCCAGTTGTCGATGGATGTAGTCGCGGTGGTGTCCAACCATCCCGATCTGAAACCCTTGGCTGATTGGCACCAGATTCCCTACTACTATTTCCCCCTCGACCCCAACGACAAACCGTCCCAGGAGCGCCAGGTGTGGCAAGTGGTGGAAGACACCGGCGCCGAACTGGTGATCCTTGCGCGCTACATGCAGGTGCTGTCACCGGAGCTGTGCCGCAAGCTGGACGGCAAGGCCATCAACATTCACCACTCGTTGCTGCCGGGCTTCAAGGGCGCCAAGCCTTATCACCAGGCGTACAACAAGGGTGTGAAACTGGTGGGCGCCACGGCGCATTACATCAACAACGATCTGGATGAAGGGCCGATCATCGCCCAGGGCGTGGAAGTGGTGGATCACAGCCACTATCCCGAAGATTTGATTGCCAAGGGGCGGGATATCGAAGGGCTCACATTGGCGCGGGCGGTGGGGTATCACATCGAGCGGCGGGTGTTCTTGAACGCCAATCGCACCGTCGTTCTTTAGATCCCTATCGCAGGCAAGCCAGCTCCCATTCCTGGATGTGTGAACCCGATCCACTGTGGGAGCTGGCTTGCCTGCGATGAGGCCCTTACAAGCAACACAAGAAACAGCATCTGTACCCGAGCACTTAACGCGCTGCCCCAAGGGCAACGCAGTTCCATAAAAACAACAGCGAGGTGAAAGCATGTCTGGTAATCGTGGTGTCGTGTATCTCGGCAACGGCAAGGTCGAAGTACAGAAAATCGACTATCCCAAAATGCAGGACCCCCGTGGCAGGAAGATTGAACACGGCGTCATCCTGCGCGTGGTCTCCACCAACATCTGCGGCTCCGACCAACACATGGTGCGCGGCCGTACCACCGCCCAGACCGGCCTGGTGCTCGGTCATGAAATCACCGGTGAAGTCATCGAGAAGGGCAGCGACGTCGAGAACCTGAAAATCGGCGACCTGGTGTCCGTGCCGTTCAACGTCGCGTGCGGCCGCTGCCGCTCGTGCAAAGAGCAACACACCGGCGTATGCCTGACCGTCAACCCGGCCCGTGCCGGTGGCGCCTACGGCTACGTGGACATGGGCGACTGGACCGGCGGCCAGGCCGAGTACGTGCTGGTGCCGTATGCCGACTTCAACCTGCTGAAACTGCCGGACCGTGACAAGGCCATGGAGAAAATCCGTGACCTGACCTGCCTCTCCGACATCCTGCCCACTGGCTACCACGGCGCTGTTACTGCCGGCGTCGGCCCAGGCAGCACTGTCTACATCGCGGGTGCCGGCCCGGTGGGTCTGGCGGCTGCCGCCTCCGCTCGCTTGCTGGGTGCAGCGGTGGTGATCATCGGCGACGTCAACTCGATCCGCCTGGCCCACGCCAAGGCTCAGGGTTTTGAAGTGGTCGACCTGTCCACCGACACCCCGCTGCACGAACAAATCGCCGCGCTATTGGGCGAGCCCGAAGTGGACTGTGCCGTTGACTGCGTGGGCTTCGAAGCACGCGGCCACGGCCACGACGGCGTCAAGGCCGAAGCCCCAGCCACCGTGCTCAACTCGCTGATGGGCGTGGTACGTGTGGCAGGCAAGATCGGTATCCCAGGCCTGTATGTGACCGAAGATCCAGGTGCTGTCGATGCCGCCGCAAAAATGGGCAGCCTGAGCATTCGCTTTGGTCTGGGCTGGGCCAAATCCCACAGCTTCCACACCGGGCAGACGCCAGTGATGAAGTACAACCGCCAACTGATGCAGGCGATCATGTGGGACCGTATCAACATCGCTGAGATCGTCGGCGTGCAGGTGATCAGCCTTGATGATGCGCCACGTGGCTATGGCGAGTTCGATGCGGGTGTACCGAAGAAGTTTGTGATTGATCCGCACAAGCTGTTCAGTGCGGCGTAAAGGCAAAGCAAACAAAGGGCGACCCGCGGGTCGCCCTTTGTTTAACAAAGACGCGCATCATTCTCGCGATGAGCTGCCAAGGCTCACCTGCCCGGGTGCAAGACCAAAAACTTCTACGCCCTCGGCGTTGGCATGGCCCACCTCTACGATCCGGCGTTCAATCGGCTGGCCCTCGCCTTTACGGTAAATCACGACCATTTCACTGCCTTCCTGGCTTATCGCTTCGGGCGCCACGATGATGGCCTGTTCATTGTGGTAGGCCGTGATGTTCAGGCGTGCGCTCATACCGGGACGGATACGCTTGGCCTGTCCTGGCGTCAATGCCGCCACGCTCAGTGTGACGGGAAACAGTGCACTGTCACCGGGGTCATCGCTGGGCAAGGCCAGGTTGCCGACCGCTTGCACATGGCCAAGCAGCGGCTCGCCGAGAAATCCATCACCCAGGATTTCAACGCGCTGTCCCGGTTGCAGCTGGTTGATATCCAGCTCGGATGCCGTAGTGACGATCTTCAGTGTTTCGGTATTGGCCAAACCCAGCAGAGCCTGATTCTGACTGACCCTTGAGCCGGTCTGTACGAGAGGCGTTACTTCGGCCCCTTGTGCGGCATTTACAGGAACAATAACGCCGGTGAACGGTGCTACCACGACTTGTTTGGCAATCAACCGTTGCAGCTGTTCGTACCTCACCGTGGCATTGGTCAGCTCCATTTCGGCAATCTGCCGAGCCTGCCCTTTCCCTTCGTCTAATAACGCGTTCAGCTCGTTTTGAGCGCTGCTGCGTTCAAGTCGTTGCAACTTCGTTTGCTGCTCCAGTTCGTCAAGTTCGTTGCGCGCAATAATGCCGCGTTCGAACAGATGGCGGTTTTCTCGTAGCCTGCCTTCCAGGTTGCTCAGTGAGATGTCGGCGGTGCGTAACGCACGACGCGCTCGTGTGACTTGAGTGCCATTTTCCCAATTGTTCAACTCGTGCACGGTTCGTTGGGCTTTGAGTTGCCCGGACAGGGCTTCGCGTAACTGCAGCTCGATCAGCGTAGGGTCCATGCTCAGAAGCGCTTGGCCTTTCTGTACCCACTGGCCCTGTTCGGCTTCGAGGGACTGGATAACGCCTTCGAATGGTGCGTTGAGCACTATGGTTTGGATAGGCTCGAATTTTCCGACCAGGCCGATATGTAGTGTCATTGGCTTGGTTTGCACGCTCACCCATTGCGGTGCGGGGGGCGGCGCAATCGCAACTTTTTTCACGATCAATGCAGCGCCAATCAACGCTATCAGCATCATCGAACCTATGCGCCAATAGTGCGAGTGACAGGCCTTTTCAGTGTGGGCCTTCAAGTGCAATCTCCCATTTTTCCAAGGTCATGCCGAGGGTTTCGTCCAATTGCGTCTGGGCGTTCAGATAAGCGATGAGTGCGTTGATACGTGCATTTTCCGCATCGCGCAGATCGTTTTCGAAACTGATGATTTGAAAATTGCTGGAGCGCCCGACGCTGAGTTTTTCGCGCTCGATGTCCAGCTTGCGCGTGGACAGTTCGTTGGCACGCAGGGCGATTTCATATTGACGCCAGCGGGTGCCCAGTTCGCGCACTACGTTGCTGACGTTGCGTTCCAATTCTTGACGGGCGTCGGCGATTAGCAACTGCTGTTGTTCTACATTGATACGCGCACGTGTCTGCGCTTGGCGGGTGCTGATGTCGCCGATGGGGATTTCCAACTGAAGGCCGGTATAGCTTTCCCAGCGCCGAGCAGAGCCGGTGCCTGGGTGCTCACGCACCTGACTGGCACCCGCCACCAGAGAGAGGTCCCAGCGAGCGGCATCCTTGGCGAGGATCATGTCCAACGCGGCCTGCTGGCCATTGAGCAATGTGGAGAGGTACTGAGGTTGCTGAGCTTGCGCCAGGTGAATGGCTTGTGGCAGATCGACCTCCAGGGGAGTTGCCTGTACGGCCTCGGTGGCCTGAATGTTCGTGGACAAATCCAGTGCCAGCAGGCGCAGCAGGGCGAGGCGTTGAATATCTAGCTGGTTTTGCGCTTCTTCGACACTCAGTTCCTGGACGGCGATGTCAGCTTCGGTCTGCACGATTTCAAATTGAGCCATGCGCCCGGCGTTGATCAGTGCTTTGTTCACCGTCAACAAGGCCTGCGCCCTTTGAAGCGACGCCTGGACGATGCCCAGTTGCTCCTGAGCCCTGATCAGCTCCCGATAGGTTGTGATGATGGTGGAGACCGTTTGAGAAATATTCGCCTTGAGGTTCAGGCGGTTGGCTTGCTCTGACAGTCTTGCGAGCCGCAGGGGGGCGGTGGTGACATCCGGGCCGGATCCGCGCAATAACGGTTGGATTATTTCCAGGTTTATCCCGTCGCTGCGCAGGTGGCCCACCTGCTCGGAATGGTTGAGCTGCTGGGTCCATCCCACGTTCAAGCGCGTGCCGTACTGTCCGAGCAACGTAGCCGTGGGGGTAAGTGCGAGTTGACGAGCTTGGTCTTCGCTGCTTCTGATGTTTGTGTATTCACTCTTGAGCAAGAGTTTTGGCTTGAACGCGTCTTCAGCCACGCGCAGGTCGAATTTTTGGCCCTCCCTTTGCAAGTAAGCGCTGCGTATTTCACGGTTGTTGCGCAGGCCAAGGTAAAGGGCATCCGCCAGACTCATGCCGATAGTCTGCTCGCTTAACAGCGAGGAGGCTTTGGTATTCTGGACACACAAGAAAAACGCTGCGGTCAGCACCAGGTATCTACTCGTCTTCACGCAGCGCTTCCACAGGTTGTAGCCGCGAGGCGGAAAGGGCGGGGTAAAGCCCAAAAAACATACCGACTACTATCGCGCTGCCAATGCCCAATGGCACCGACATTGGCGACAGCGCGAAGCTCCATCCCGATACACGGGCATAAATGAGGGCCAAGCCGACGCCCAGGATGGCTCCGGTAAGTGCTCCCAAGGTGGTCAAGGTCAGTGCTTCGATCATGAACAGGTTGCGGATATCGCGGGGACGAGCGCCCATGGCCATGCGCAAACCGATTTCTCGGCGCCGTTGCGCGATGCTCATCAGCATGACGTTCATCACCCCGACACCACTGGTGATAAGCGAAATGCCAGCGAGGGCGGCTAGCAGATAGGTGAAGGTTCGATTCTGTTGGGACAGGCCGTCGATGATCTGCTGGGGGACCAGAACGTCGATGTCCTGGCCGGGAAATAGCTGTCTTAATCCGTGTTTGAAGTCGGACGCCACGCTACCAATAGGACGCGCGCCCGGAGCACGTGCGAAAACGTGGGTGACTGGCGCCCAAGCTTGTAGTCGGCGGACACCTTGCAGTGGAATAAACATGGAGGTGTTGGGGTCGAACGGAGCAATCGCCGACGCAAACCGTGGATGCAGAACGCCTATGACTTGGAACAGTGCATGTTGCACTCGTAGTGTGTCGCCTATGCGCACCGGCGTGCCAGCGCTGGAGAGTTCATCGGCGAGCTGGCGGCCTATCACTGCATGAGTGGCTTGGTCATCGAATTCGCTCAGAAAACGCCCTTCATGCACTTCCAAGCCCAACGCCTGTTTCAGTGGGGGCGTTGAGCCGATCAGTTGGATAGAAATGTCGCGCCCCTTGAACGTCACTGAGTTGCCCATCAGGGCAACGGGTGCAATGTTCACTAAATCAGGGACTTTATTGCGCAGTTGAGTAATGCCTGCGGGCAGCGGCGAGGTTTGCCTCGTATCTGCGGCATTTGAAACCTGTGCAACTAGTGTATCGACACCCATTCCCTGGAAGATTGCAGCGGCTTCTTCGGCGGCGTTGTGACCGATATTGATGAGGGCGACCACCGAGCAGCTCCCCATGACGACGCCGAGAAGGGTGAGCACTGCGCGTTTGCCCAAGGTCCGCAGGTTGGTTCTGACGTCATGTATCAGGTCGCGAAAAGTTTGGCTCCCGCCGCTCATCAGTTCTGACACGGTTCGTGCTCACGCAGGGTTCGGTCCTGAACGAAGATTTGTCTGTCCAGGCGCGCGGCGATGTCTAAATCATGGGTAACGACAATCAGCGTGACGCGGTGCTCACGATTGATTGCCAGCAACAATTCCAGAATGTCGTTTGCCGTGCGGCTGTCCAGATTGCCAGTGGGCTCGTCCGCGAGAATCAGGGAAGGCTCCCCCACGAGAGCTCGCGCAATTGCGACTCGCTGTCGTTGGCCGCCAGACAGATCGGCGGGGAGGTGATGTGCCCGGTGGCTGAGGCCGACCTGGTCGAGTCTGTGCATGGCACGCTGCAGGGCTACTCGCCGGCCAAGGCCACGGTAGGAGAGAGGCAAGGCGACGTTGTCCAGTGCGCTGAGGCGTGGCATCAGGTTGAAGTTCTGGTAGATGAAACCTAGGTGTCGGTTGCGTAACACGGCCAATTGATCCGGTGTCGCCTTGGATGTGTCGTGTCCGTAAAACTCATACCGCCCTTCATCAGCCCGGTCCAAGAGGCCGAGTATGTTAAGTAATGTGCTCTTACCTGAGCCCGAAGTGCCAAGTACGGCACAGTGGTCACCTGCGTTTATCTGCAAGTTTATGTTCTCAAGAATTGAGATGGGCTGTTTGGCAAGTTGATAATGCTTGCATACGCCCTGCAGCGAGAGGGCGAGCGGGGGGGCAGGAATCACGAGCATTTGAAGTTCAGGATGTTCGATAAAGGAGGCGGGATGGCGACAATGTATTTGACTGTTCGCATGCAAACAAAAAACCGTGTGCGAGTTGTCTTTTCATTGGGCTAGGTGCCTGACGCCGGTGCTTTTGTAAATGCAAGAGCACCAGCGGCGAACAATCAGCGACTTAGATCGAGATAAAGCATCTAGGGTCGGACCCGGACTTATCAAATATCATCTCAATTTCTGCACTTCGCAAACCGGGGTTATAGTTGGCCATTTTCAAATCATGCCATTGCCTGTCCTGCTTCATGGCATCTGCTGACTTTGTCACGCGGGTTCCATTTCGGCTGACGGTCTTTATATTGACATTGGCTTTGCTTCTGTCGGTGTGCCCGTCGGTTTTCACAATTCGGTACCTGTCTACGCGCACGTAATGTATGGTACTTCCGCTACCGGCAATAACGCCTTGAACGTAGCCGACAAACTTCCCAGTGCTGCATGAATGAGAAAATGCTGATTCAGTGACAGCTTGATTTGAGAAAGAGTTTCCAATCGGAACAGTGATGGTGCCGATAGCGCTCGCTAACCCGCTCGCACTTGCAACGGCCGGAAGGCCGAACAGCGCAATTGCAAGTAGTCCGGGTTTTAAGAAGGATTTAAACATGTCGTTCTCCGAAAAATTCATTGCTGTTTTCGGCACTTCGTGAGGGGCCTGGCCCGTGGCTTGGTTGTTGTTAGAACGGGTTGGCTGCAGTCTGATAGTTTTCTATTGTTAGTTAAGTAGGACTTGTCTGAGGTTTGCTATTTCCAGCAAACCCGCTTCTACAGGTTCTTTGGAAACTGCCAGTTGATGCGCAAGCAAACAAAGGGCGACCTGCGAGTCGCCCTTTGCATCACTTAAGCGCCGTCAACCGCAAATAGGGATCGGCCACCTCACCGTTTTTTATCAAACGTTTTCCACCGTAATCACAGTGCACCTTACCGTCGCGCACGTTGATGGCTTCTGCCTGCAGTGCGTATTCCGGGTCCAGAAAATCATCGTTGGTCCCGGCGGTTTGCCCCGTCCATGTTTTGCCTTGGGTTTGGGCTGAATACTGATAGCCCTCGCCATAGGGCGGCGGCAGGTCGGGGTCTGTGTAGGGTTTTGAATGGATGTCGCTGACGGCAGGGCATTGGCCCGTGTCGACGGCTGCGTTGCTGGCTGGCAGGTTGTAGGCGGTGACTAGGGAAAAGAGATTAGGTACCCATCCGATCATCGTTATAACTCCTTGTCCACGAGGTAGTCCTCCCTGCTCTGCGTTGGGAGGCCGATCTGGGTGGGGCGTTACACGGGTTAGGTTCCTTGGAAGCTGCTACAGCAGTTTACGGGACATGCAACGGGTCGGCGGTGAGTCTGCAAATGAGACCATCTCTGGGAGCAGGCTCGCCCGCGAAGGCGATGTGTCAGTCACTGCATTATCGCTTTCGCAGGCAAGCCAGTTCCCACATTTGATCTTTGTTGCTTTGAACATTGCGTTCGCTTAACAGATCGGCATCAGGGCAAGCCCACTCCTACATTTAAACCGAGTGTCAGCCGGTGATTAGCGCGTGGCCAGGGCGCCTTGGTAGACCGTCGGCCCTGTCGGTTGCTTGCTCACCGAGCCACCCTTGGTTTCCGAACTCACCATCAGCTCCACCGGCTTGCTGATGCTTTCTTGCTGGCGCGGATTCAGGCCGATGATGCCTTTGCCATCCTCCGGCAGCAGGCCAAGGGATACCGGTGTGCCGTCTTTGGGAATCGCCCAGAGTTCAAGGCTTTGGTCCGGTGCTGGCGCCGTGGAGGCAATCGGCTGCACTTCCAGGTAATCCTTGTGGGCCATGATTTGTGCGGCTGGCTGCTGGGTCGTGGTCACCAATGTCGCCGCGGATTTGACGCTGTCCTGGGTGTAGAGCGCGCCGCCGATACCGGCAACCACTACCGCACAGGCGCCGATGAACAGGCGAGGGCGGCTCCAGAACGCAGGCTTGTGCTCAATCACTGGGGGTTGGATCGCAGTCATAAGTCTCTTCTCGACAAATTTTGTAGTCAGTTCATGGACCCGCTTATCCCCGATGGGTTCCTCAGGGGCTCCGGAACAACCGACGGGATACCCAGTCCAACGCCTGCGTTTACCCCTATACCCAGAGGTTGTTTCGATGAAGATTTCACGCGGTTTTGCCCTGTCCTGCCTGTTGACCGTGGCCGCCGGCCCGGTGTTCGCCGCAGGTTTCAGCCTTGGCGATGCAGCCAATGCCATTTCCGGCATGCAGGGTGGCAACAACAAGGCTGCCGCCGCCGCGCCCACCTCGGAGACGGCCGACCTGCTGACGGCCTTGACCTCGCAACTGAACATCACCCCCGAGCAAGCAGTGGGCGGCACGGGCGCCATGCTGGGCCTGGCCAAGAACAAACTGAGCGGCAATGACTTCTCGCAGTTGAGCAGCACTGTACCGGGCCTCGACAAGTTGTCAGGTAATAACGCATTGGGCAGCCTCGGTGCCCTGAGCGGGATGCTCGGCCAAACCGGTGGCAGCAAGACCAGCGGCCTGGACGGCCTGTTGGGCAACGTGAAAAGCACCAATGACTTGAACACCGCCTTCAGCGCATTGGGCATGGACAGCGGCATGGTCGGCCAGTTTGCCCCGGTGATCCTGAAATACCTGGGAGGCGAGGGCGCCAGCAGTTCCGTGCTGGGCAAATTGGCTCAGGCCTGGGGTACCGGCAGCTAAGGCTCTTGGCGCAGTTGTTCGATGCGCGCATCCTTTTCCATCCAGAGCTGGTTGACCCAGTTCTGGACGGTCTGGCGAAACGCCGGATCGTTCTCGTAATCCCCTTGCCACAACGCCGGGTCCAGTTCGCGGGTACGGATATCCACGATCACCTTCGGCACTGCGCCGCTGATCAAGTCCCAGAACCCCGGAATCTTTTGCTGCGGATATACCACGGTCACGTCGAGGATCGCGTCCAGTTGTTCGCCCATCGCCGCCAGCACAAATGCCACGCCGCCCGCCTTGGGCTTGAGCAATCGGGTAAACGGTGAGGCCTGCTGCTTGCGCTTGGCCTCGTTGAACCGCGTGCCCTCCAGGTAATTGACCACCGTGACCGGCTGGCGCTTGAACAGCTCGCAGGCCTCTTTGGTGATTTTCAGATCCTGCCCCGCCAGCTCCGGGTGCTTGGCCAGGAATGCCTTGGTGTAGCGCTTCATGAAGGGGTAATCCAGCGCCCACCAGGCCAGGCCGAGGAAGGGCACCCAGATCAGTTCTTTTTTCAGGAAGAACTTGAAGAACGGCGTGCGCCGGTTCAGCGCCTGGATCAGCGCCGGGATATCCACCCAGGATTGATGGTTGCTGATGACGAGGTAGGAGGTGTCCCTGCGCAGGTCCTCACCGCCGCGAATATCCCATTGGGTTGGAATGCACAGCGAGAAGATCAGCTTGTCGATCTCGGCCCAGGTCTCGGCGATCCACATAACCGCCCATGAGGCATAGTCACGCGAGCGCCCTGGCGCCACCAGCTTGAGCAGGGCGAAGACCATCAAGGGGCCGATCAGGATCAGCGTGTTGAATAACAGCAGCAGTGTAACCAGACAGCCGGTGAGCAGGCGGCGCATAAGCAACTCTTGGAATTCTGTGGGCGGGCCATGATAAGCAAGGTGAGTCTAGAGGCCAAATCGCAAATTGCCCGACGAATGTTTCACACTGTGCGCGATATGCTCGGTCATCCAACTAAGTGCTGTGTTTGCGGTCTAGACTCCGCCCACTTCTTTCGAGGAAATCCTGCCGTGAAATTGCTCCTTGCCGCGTTCGCCCTGGTTGCTGTGCCTGTCATGGCCGCCGAACCGACCCTCTACGGTCGCTACGAATACATCCAGTTGCCGGAGATCGGCCAGACGTTCAAGGCCAAGATGGACACCGGCGCGCTGACCGCCTCGCTGTCGGCGCGCGACATCGAAACCTTTCAGCGCGACGGCGATGACTGGGTGCGCTTCCGCCTCGGCGGTGAAGACGCGGGTAACAAGGTCTATGAGCACAAGGTGTCGCGCATCAGCAAGATCAAGAGCCGCGCCGACGAAGATGATGACAAGGACGAAGCCAGTGTGGCCAAGCGCCCGGTGATCGATCTGGAGATGTGCCTGGGCGACGTCAAGCGCACCGTCGAGGTCAACCTCACCGACCGCAGCAGCTTCAACTACCCGCTGCTGATCGGCGCCAAGGCCCTGCGTGAATTTGGCGCTGCGGTAAACCCGGCACGTCGCTACACTGCCGACAAACCGGACTGCTGATTGAACCCATGCCGCACATCCTGATTGTCGAAGACGAAGCGGCGATAGCCGACACGCTGATCTTTGCCCTGCAAGGCGAAGGCTTCACCACCACCTGGCTGACGCTCGGCCAGGCGGCGCTGGAGCATCAGCGCCAGACCCCGGCCGACCTGGTCATCCTCGACATCGGCCTGCCGGACATCACCGGCTTTGAAACCTGCAAGCAATTGCGCCGCTTCAGCGAAGTGCCGGTGATGTTCCTCAGTGCCCGGGATGCGGAGATCGACCGGGTGGTGGGGCTGGAGATCGGTGCCGACGATTATGTGGTCAAGCCTTTCAGCCCGCGGGAAGTGGCGGCGCGGGTCAGGGCGATTCTCAAGCGGGTCGGCCCGGGTGTGGCGCCAACCCTGTTCCAAGTGGATCTGGAACGCATGCAGATTCTCTATCGCGGCCAACCCTTGAGCCTCACGCGGCATGAGTTCCGCCTGCTGCAAAGTCTGCTGGACCAACCCGAGCGCGTGTTCAGCCGCGAGCAACTGCTGGACGCGGTGGGCGTAACCGTTGATGCCGGTTACGAGCGCAATATCGACAGCCATATCAAGAGTGTGCGCAGCAAACTCAGGAGTGTGGCGGCGGATGCCGAGCCGATCCAGACCCATCGTGGCCTCGGCTATAGCTACAGCCCGAGCCACAGCTGATGCGTCTTGGGCTGCGGATTTTCCTGGTGTATGCGCTGTTTATCGGCCTGACCGGCTACTTCGTGCTCAACACCGTGATGAAGGAAATCCGCCCCGGCGTGCGCCAGTCCACCGAAGAAACATTGGTGGACACCGCCAACCTGCTGGCTGAAATCCTGCGTGCAGACGTTAAAAACGGCACCCTCGGCCAGAGCCATTGGCCAAAGCTGCTCAAGGCCTATGGCAACCGTCAGCCGGGTGCGGTGATCTGGGGGCTTCCGAAAAACCAGGTCAACCATCGCATCTATGTGACCGACGCTACAGGCAGGGTATTGCTCGATTCCAGCGGTGAAGCAGTCGGCCAGGACTATTCGAAATGGAACGACGTGTACCTGACCCTGCGCGGCGAATACGGTGCGCGCTCCACCCGCAGCGATGCAGACGACCCCACCTCATCGGTGATGCACGTGGGGGCGCCGATTCGCGATAACGGCCAGATCATCGGCGTGGTCACGGTGGCCAAGCCCAACAGCTCGTTGCAACCCTACGTGGATCGCACCGAGCGGCGCCTGCTGTGGTACGGCGCCGGGCTGGTCACCCTGGGGCTGCTGCTGGGCGCGCTATTGTCGTGGTGGCTGACGGCGGCCCTCAGGCGCCTTACCGCCTATGCCGAAGCCGTGAGCGAGGGCCGCCGCGCGGAGTTGCCGCATTATCGCGGCGGCGAGCTCAAGCAGTTATCCACCGCCGTGGAACACATGCGCACGCAGCTGGAAGGCAAGGCTTACGTAGAGCGCTACGTGCATACGCTGACCCATGAACTGAAGAGCCCGTTGGCGGCGATTCGCGGTGCAGCAGAGCTGTTGCAGGGTGACATGAGCCGCGAGCAGCAGCAGCGGTTTGTCGGCAATATCGACAGCGAAAGTGCGCGCCTGCAACAGTTGATCGAACGCCTGTTGAACCTGGCCCAGGTGGAGCAGCGACAAGGTCTGGAAGAGCAGTCGAGCATTCCTTTGGCCGCCCTGGTTGAGGATGTGCTCAAGGCTCAATGTGCGCGGACCGAAGGCGCTGGCTTGCACGTCGAGCAGGTCATCGCCGCCGATGTGCGGGTGTTTGGCGAACCCTTCCTGCTACGCCAGGCCCTGGGTAACCTGCTCGACAATGCTCTGGATTTCACCCCTCCCGGCGGCACGCTGAGGTTCAGCGCGCAGGTGCGGCATAACGAGGTGCAGGTCAGCCTGTTCAACCAGGCTGAGGCGATTCCCGATTACGCCTTGCCGCGCCTGAGCGAGCGCTTCTACTCGCTGCCGCGCCCGGCCAGCGGGCGCAAAAGTACGGGCCTGGGGCTCAACTTTGTCGAGGAGGTGATGAAGCTGCACGGCGGCTCGTTGCAGATCGACAACGTACCGGGCGGCGTGCAAGCGGTGCTGCATCTCCACACAGTCTCCACATTGCCCACATAAATCTCCCATACCCACTGGGCAGACTCTCCCCATCAAAACAGGGAGAGACCCATGAACCGCAACCTGCTTTTCAAATTGGGCGCGATTGCGCTGCTGATCCTGCTGTTGCTGATTCCGTTGCTGATGATCAACGGCATCATCAGCGACCGCCAGCAGCTGCGCGACGGCGTACTGATGGACATTGCCCGCAGTTCGAGCTTTGCCCAGCGCCTCACCGGGCCGGTGATGGTGGTGCCGTATCGCAAGACCGTGCGTGAGTGGAAGCTCAATGAAAAGCTCAACAAGCGCTACGAAGAAACCCGTGAAGAACGCGGCCGTCTGTATTTCCTGCCGGACCGGTTTGAGCTCGACGGCAAGGTGCAAACCGAACTGCGTGCGCGGGGCATTTACCAGGCGCGGCTGTTCCATGCCGACAACCGTATCAGCGGGCGTTTCGACTTGCCGGCGCAGTTGGGGATCACCGAAGACTTTGCCGACTACCGCTTTGAGCCGGCGTTTCTGGCGGTGGGCATCAGTGATATTCGTGGTATTGAAAACGCGCTGAAACTGGAGCTGGGTGACCAGCGGCTGGAGTTCTCGCCAGGCTCCCAAGTCGACTGGCTGGGCGAGGGCGTGCATGTGACGCTGCCGGCGCAGGACGGCAAGAAACCCGCCGTGCTGGAGTTCGCCTTCGACCTGCGCCTGCAAGGCACCGAGCAACTGCAAGTGGTGCCGGTGGGCAAGACCAGCCAGGTAACACTGGCGTCCAACTGGCCGCACCCGAGCTTTGTCGGCAACTTCCTGCCGGCTCAACGTGAGGTGACCGACCAGGGCTTCAGCGCCAATTGGCAGACGACATTCTTCTCCACCAACCTCGAACAAGCCCTGCAGAACTGCCTGGACGGGCAAGGCTGTGAAGACTTCAGCAACCGCAGCTTTGGGGTGAACTTCATCGACCCGGTAGACCAGTACCTCAAGAGCGATCGGGCGATCAAATATGCGCTGTTGTTTATCGCCCTGACCTTTGCCGGCTTCTTTCTCTTCGAGGTGCTCAAGAGTCTGGCGGTGCACCCTATCCAGTACGCCCTGGTGGGCGTGGCGCTGGCGTTCTTCTACCTGCTGCTGTTGTCGTTGTCCGAGCATCTGGGCTTTGCCCTGGCCTACCTGATATCCGCCAGCGCCTGTGTGGTGTTGATCGGCTTCTACGTATGCCATGTGCTGCGTAGCGTCGCCCACGGCCTGGGGTTTTCGGCCGGGCTGGCGGCGTTGTATGGCTTGCTGTACGGCTTGCTCAGTGCCGAGGATTACGCGCTGTTGATGGGCTCGCTGCTGCTGTTTGGCCTGCTGGGCACGGTGATGGTGCTGACGCGCAAACTGGATTGGTACGGGGTGGGTAAACGCAAGGTGGAGCAAGGGCAATGATCGGATTGCGCGAAGATCAGCAGATGAAAGCGAGGATGGTCGACTTCCTCACCAACGCCACCTTTCACTGTAGGAGCGAGCTTGTTGTGGCGAGCAAGCTTGCTTGCGCTGGGGTGCGAAGCGCCCCTGATAAAGCCGGCTCCAGCTGCGCTGTCGAGCGGGAGCAAGCTCCCTCGCCACAACAAGCTCGCTCCTGCAGGGGGCTGGTCAAACCGGGGGTTGGGTCTGGTGCATCGAAGACCGCTGGCTGACTTCGGCGTACCAGGCGGCGAGCTTGGGGTTATCTATGCGCCATTGCAGATCCGGGTGACGAAAGTCTATGTAGCCCAGGGCACAGGCCACGCTGATGGCGGCGATGTCGAAGTGGCTGGCCAGTTCGGCAATGGCGTCTCGCTCCAGTTCGGCGAGGGCGCGGCGGATCTTGTTGCGCTGTTCGTCCAACCATTGGTGCCAGTGTTTCTCCACCGGGCGCATGGCGGTCTCGTAACGTACCAGCACGGCGGCATCCATGATGCCGTCAGCCATCGAGGCCAGGGTCAGGCGCCGCCAGCGGGCCGAGCCGTCGCGGGGGATCAGCGGGTTGCCGACATGCTGGTGGTCGAGATAGTCGAGAATCACCCGGCTGTCGTGCAATACCGAACCGTCGGCCAGGCGCAGGGCCGGGATCTTGCCCACGGGGTTGCCTTGCAGCACTTCGGCATCCGGGTTGACCGGCGTGGGCAGGCACGCGTGCAGGGCCACACGATCCTGCTGGCCGGTCTCGATCAGCAGCACGCGCACTTTACGCACGAAGGGCGAAGCGGGGTTGTGGAACAAGGTCATGCTGGGGGCGGACATGGGCATTCCTCTGTAGGAGCGAGCTTGCTCGCGAATAACGCCAACGATAACGCAGCTCGCCTGGTTTAACGCGGTGCTCTCAGGTTTTTCGCGAGCAAGCTCGCTCCTACAGTAGTTTGTAGACGGCAATGGCCGCGGGTATGCCCAGCCCGATCCAACTCAACGAATCCCACCACCCATCGCCCAGCAACGCCGCAAACAACCCGGCGGCACTGAGCAGGCCAATCCCCAGCGGTATGGCAAAGACCTTCCAGAAATTCGACTGCCGTGGCTTCATACCTTGGCCGCCTTGCGCCGTACGATCCATAAGTAAATGCCGCTCACCAGCACGATGATGGTCAGCACATCCAGCACCGCCCACAAAATCTTCATCGGCATGCCGCCGTAATCACCGAAATGCAGGGGTTGGGACATGCCCATGGCATCCATGTACCACGGCCGTTCGGCGATGGCGGTGACGGCCAGGGTGCTGGCGTCGATCAGCACCGGTGTCAGCAAATGGGAGGTCAGGTGGGTGCTGCCCTTCATGAACACGGCGTAGTGATGTTCGCTGGAAAAACGCGTGCCGGGGAAGGCGATAAAGTCCGGCTCCATACCGGGCGCGGCCTTGGCGGCAATGCTCAACAGCTCCGTGGCGGGCGCGCGTTGGGTCAGTGGCGGGGCGTTCTTGTAGGGTTCGATCATGGCGCTGAGGCTGTCCTCGCGCCACGCCGCGATGATCAAGTCGGCGCAGGCGCTGATCACGCCGGTTACCCCCACTACCAGCGCCCAGGTCAAAGTGACCACGCCGATCAGGTTATGCAGGTCGAGCCAGCGCAGGCGAGTGGACTTGTCCTGGCGCACGGTGGCGAACTTCAAGCGACGCATGAAGGGCAGGTACAACACCGTGCCCGAGATAATCGCCAGCACAAACAGAAGGCCCATGAACGCCAGCAACAACTTGCCGGGCAGGCCGGCAAACATATCCACATGCAGGCGCAGCAGGAACAGAGTGAAGCCCCCATTGGCAGACGGCATTTCGACGGTTTCGCCAGTGCGTGCATCGAGCATGAAGGTGTGCGACGAGTTCGGCTCAGTACCGGCTGTGGCCGCCATGATCGCGATCACGCCGTTATTGTCGTCTTCGTCCCAGGCAAGGTACTGCATGGCCTCGCCGGGGCGATGGGCCTGGGCTTTGGCTACAAGCTGCTCAAGGTTGAGCCGGGGCGTATCGGCAGGCATCTGCGCCAGTTCGGGCTCATTGCCCAGCAGGTGGTCGATCTCGTGGTGAAACACCAACGGCAGGCCGGTGAGGGCGAGCAGCAGCAGGAATACGGTGCAGATCAGGCTGGTCCAGGTGTGGATGAAGGACCAGCGGCGGATGGTTTTGCTTTTCATCACGGCTCCAAAGGCAAAAGGGCCGCGGTTCAGGCAGCCCTTTATCAGCGGTTTTTCACCGTCTTAGAATTTGTAGTTCACGCTGGCTACGACGTTACGTTGGTCGCCGTAGTAGCAGTAGAAACCATCGCAGGTGGACAGATAGTCCTTGTTGAAGATGTTCTTGGCGTCGACGGCCACCGTTACGCCCTTCATGACATTGCTTACACGGCCAAGGTCGTAATGCACCGAGGCGTCGTAAACGGTATAGGACCCTACGTGGCCGAGCTCGGTGTTGGCAGCGTTGCCGTAAGTATCACCGACATACCGTACGCCCGCACCTACACCGAAACCGTCCAGCGGGCCGCTGCGCCAAGTGTAGTCGGCCCATCCTGTGGCTTGGTTGCGAGGCAACTGGTTCAGACGATTTCCTTTTTCAGCGACTGCGCCTTGGGTGATTTCGCTATCGTTATAGGTATAGGAACCCACCAGCTTTAGGCTTTCAGTAACGTCTGCACTGGCTTCGAGTTCCAGGCCGCGAACCCGAACCTCGCCAACTTGGCGCGTGATGCTGCCTTCTGTAACCGAGGTGTTTTGTTGAGTCAGGTCGAATACCGCTGCGGTATACAAGGCTTTGGTGCCCGGTGGTTGGTATTTGACGCCTGCTTCGTATTGCTTGCCCTCAGTTGGCTTGAAAGCCCCTGTGCTGGCTACTTGAGTGCCTGAACCCGCCTGGAATGACTCGGCGTAAGACAGGTACGGAGTAATGCCATTGTCGAAGACGTAGCTCAACGCCGCGTTACCGCTGAAATGCTTGTCACGTTGAGTATTGGTGGCGTCGTTGATGTTGTGGAAGGTAGTGCCAGTGTGTACCCAGTCTTCACGTCCGCCGAGGGTCAAGCGCCAGTTATCGAGGGCCATTTGGTCTTGAACGTACAGACCGGTCTGTTGGGTTTTTTGGTTGTAGTCATACATGGTGAAGTACTGGACCTTGGAAAAGTCCTGTCCGTACACCGGTCGATTGAAGTTAATGGTGGGTACACCGGCTGAACCCCATAGCCAGCGGGCATTGCTGTCGGAGCGCTGGTGGTCGAGACCAAGCAATAGGGTATGACTTACAGGACCGGTCTGGAAGTTAGCTTGAAAATTGTTATCGACTGCGAACTGGCCGATGTCCTCATCGACCTTGCCGGCGGAGCGGCTCACGTTGCCGTCGGCATCGACCGCAGCTTCCGGGCCATTCGGGAAAAACGCTCCCCCTGCGGTAAGGCCCTGGAACGACAAGTCGTTCTTGGTATAGCGCAGGTTCTGGCGGAACTGCCAAGTGTCGTTCAGGCGCGTTTCAAACGCGTAGCCCAGTGCATAGTAAGTACGGTCGTAGAACTCCCAGTCGGGATCGCCCAGGTTCTTATGATGGGAAATCTTGCCGGCTGGCGAGCTCAATTTGGTGCCTTGCAGCGGCAGGAACTGACCGGTGATACCGGTATCGTCGCGAGTAAATTGTGTGAGCAAGGTCAGCCTGGTGTCGTCGTTGATATTCCACGTGAGACTGGGCGCAACGTTGTACCGCTTGTCCGGGATGTGGTCCACCGCCGTATTGCTGTCGCGCACGACGCCACTGATTCGGTAGAGGAACTGGCCTTCGTCGTCGATTTTGCCGGTGCTATCGAAGTTGATCTGCTTGTGGTTGTTGCTGCCTGCCTGCACTTCAATTTCGTTTGAGCTTTCGGCCTCGGGGCGACGGCTAACCATATCCAGCAAGCCGCCGGGTGGGGTTTGCCCGTAGACCGACGAAGCGGGGCCTCGCAGCACGGCGATGCGTTCCAGATTCCAAGTATCGATTTTCGGCGTCGCGTAGTTACCCTTGGGCAAAGGCAGACCATCGAGGAATTGGGTCGGGACAAAACCGCGAACCAGTAACCAATCACTGCGCGAATCGGAGCCATAGCCACTGCTCTGCACGCCGGCCGTGTAGCGCAGGGCGTCATTAAGGTTGAGAACGGAGCGGTCTTCCATTTGCTGGCGAGTAATGACCGTGACGGAACGGGGCAGCTCGGCGATAGGAGTATCAGTCTTTGTGCCCGCCGCTGTTCGAGTAGCGACATAGCCATCCACCGGCCCCCAGGCGCTTTCATAGCTGCCTTGGCCGGTGATGTTGGTGGTCGGCAAGGCAACGACGCCCTCCGGAACCGGCATCAGGGTGTAAGTGCCCACACTGCTTTGTTCCAACTGCAAGCCAGTACCGCGCAAGGCCTCACGCAACGCGCCCTGCGCATCGAACTGGCCTTTGACCGGCGCCGAGGTCTTGCCGGCGGCGAGTGCGGGGTTGAGGGTCAGCGCCAGGCCGGCCTGGCTGGCGATCTGGTTCAGGGTGGTGGCCAGGGGCGCAGCGGGCAGGTTATAGGCGCGCACGCTGGACGCTTGTTCGGCGGCGATCAGCGGGGTGCTGGCGAGCGGGGCGCTGAGGGCGATCGCCACGGCTAACAGGCTGGGGCGCAACAAGGTGTCTAGCGTGCGGGACATAAGGGCGGCTCCTGAATGGAAATATTTCTCAATTGCCTAGGTGCCGAGCGAGAATCGAAAAGTGATAGGGCCGGGTGAAAATATTTTTTGCGGTGTGCTGTGATCGTTCCCAAGCTCCGCGTGGGAACGCCTCGTGTGACGCTCTGCGTCACGGCCTGGGACGCAGAGCGTCCGGGCTGCATTACCACGCGGAGCGTGGGAACGATCAAGCCTAAGGCTTACCCTTGACGGTCACCCACCACGGCGTGTGCTGCTCGATCTGCACCGGCAAAGTCGGCAACAGCGCATTCAATGCCAACGTGGTGTCGTGCAGCGGGAAACTGCCGGTGATGCGCAGGTCGGCCACGTTCTTATCCACCCCCAGGTAGCCGGTGCGATAGCGCGCCAATTCCTCGATCACATCCCCCAGCCGAGCGTTGTCCACTACCAGCATGCCGCGGGTCCAGGCATCGGTGGCGGGGGTGACGGCCAACAGTGGCCCGAGCCCGTCGCTGCGCATCAGCACTTGCTGGCCCGCCTTGAACACTTGTTCCTGGTGCAGCGCCTCGGGCTGGGCGGCCACGGCAGACTGCAACACACTCAGGCGCGTAGCGTCGTCTTCGCGCTTGACGATAAACCGGGTACCCAGCGCCCGCAGGCTGCCGTCGCGGGTTTGCACGTAGAAAGGGCGCGAATCGTCGTGGCCGGTTTCGACGAGAATTTCGCCTGCCTGCAACACGATCAAGCGGCGTGTTTCGTCGAAGCGCACATCAATGGCGCTGTGGGTGTTGAGGTTTATTCGCGTGCCGTCCGCCAGCTTCAGCGTGCGCTGTTCACCGGTGGCGGTGCGCTGGTCGGCCAGCCAATAGTGAATAGGCACGTAACGCTCACCGGCAAACAGCGCCAGGCCGCACACCAGCACGATACTGGCCAGGCCCCGGCCCAGCTTGAGCACGCGCTGGCGAATGCCGTGGCGCGACTGCAGCAGCGCCGCCCGAGCCGGGCCCGAGGCCACACTGAAACGCTGGTCGAGCATGCCCAACTGGCGCCAGGCGCGAGCGTGTTCCTCATCGCTGGCCAGCCACTTGCTGAACTCTTCCTGTTCCACCGCGCTGCCGTCGCCCGAGTCGAGGGACAGTTGCCAGGCAATCGCGGCATCCAGCACGCGCGACGACACCGGTTTGGAGCCGATCGCGGTCACGACGGCTCGCCATACAGTGCGATGTAGCACTGGCGAATGCCCTGGGCCAGGTATTGGCGCACGCGCGGCACCGAAACCCCCAGGCGCTGGGCGATCTCGGCATGGCCCAGGCCGTCGAGGCGGTTATAGAGGAACGCGGCGCGGGCCTTGCTCGACAACTTGCCGAGCAGGCGGTCGATGGCCTTGAGGTCTTCGAGGATCAGTTGCTGGGCTTCCGGCGAAGGCTGTTCGTTTTCCGGGATCAGCATCAATTCGGTGAGGTAGGCCTGTTCCAGGGCCGCACGACGGAAATAGTCGAACAGCAAACCCTTGGCGATGGCCACCAGGAACGCCCGCGGTTCGCGGGGCTCGCGCAACTCATCACGGCCCAGCAGGCGCATGAAGGTGTCCTGGCTCAGGTCTTCGGCACGGCTTGGGCACGCCACATTACGTCGCAGCCACGCCAACAGCCAGCCACGGTGGTCGCGATACAACGCACCAACAAGCTCACTGCGTGGGGTATGGACCGACGACAAGGCATCACCGAATAAGGTTTAAACTAACGAGAATTATTCGCGATTGTGTCAGAGGCGTAGGGTGGGCGCAATTGGCGTCTGTCGGGTGATCGTTCCCGCGCTCTGCGTAGGAATGCATCCCGCGATGCTCCGCGTCGGGCGCGAAGCGTTAAAGGGAAGGGGACTGTTTGCGTCGTTTCCATTGGGCCAAACGCTCATTCAGCGCCTGGGGCGTATCGATCTGTTGCTGCCGCGCCCGGCTGAACAGGATCAACATCAGCTCCGCCGTCGCCAGTGCATCGGCGCTGGCATGGTGGCGTTCGCCGGCCTGTAGCCTGAAGTGGTTGAGCCAGTCGTCCAGTCCGGCTTCGCGGATATGGGCCTCTGGGCATAACAGCGGGGCCAGGTCTGCTACATCCATGAACGGATGGGCCAGGCGATAACCCAGGCTGTCCTTGAGCGCCCGGCACAGCATGTGTTGATCAAACGGCGCATGGAAGGCCAGCAGCGGACTGTCGCCCACGAACGCCATGAAATCCAGCAACGCCTCGGTCGGGTCGCTGCCAGCGGCGATTGCACTGGGCCCCAGCCCGTGGATCAGCACACTGGGGCTGAGCTTGGTGTCGCTGCGCTGCAGGGTGCGTTCGAACAGTTGGGAGAAATCCACCGCACCGTCTTCGATGACCACGGCGCCGATGGACAGCACCTGGTCGCGGTGAAGGTTCAGGCCGCTGGTTTCCAGGTCCACCACTACCCAGCGCTGGCTGCGCAATGGGCCGTTGCCCACTTCGGCGGGCTTGGGTAACTGTTCCAGGCGCTGCTGTTGCGCAGCGTTGAGCCCAGGTTTTTTGGCACGCAGCCAGCCAAACAAACTCATAGCTGATACCGCAAGCTCAGGCTGCTTTGCAGGCGTTGGGCCTGGCGCAGGGACTCACGCAGGATGCGCCGGTCCAGGTGGTTGAGGCTGTCGGGGTCGACGCGGTTGGAATAGGGCAGGTTCTCGCGGGTCTGCAATTGGTGCTGCTGCATGCGGGTCTGCTGGATAAAGTGGTAGGCCTCTTCATAGGCGGCGCCATCCAGGGGGTCGATCACGGCCTTGTCCACCAACTGGCGCAGGCGTTCCAGGGTGTTGTTGGCGTGGATGCCATTAGCCAGGGCCAACAGGCGCGCGCCATCTACAAAAGGTGTAAGGCCCTGCACCTTGAGGTCGAGGGTGGCCTTTTCGCCATGTTTGCGGGTCAGCACGAACTCGCGAAAACGCCCCACCGGCGGGCGTCGCAGTAGTGCATTTTCGGCCAGCATCCGTTGGAACAAGCGGTTATCCGCCACCTGATCGAGAATGCCCTGACGCAGTTGCTCGCACCCGCGCTCGTCGCCCCATACCACGCGCAAGTCAAAATAGATGCTTGAGCCCAGCAGGTTTTCCGGCGTCGCTTCACGAATGAACGCGCCGAAGCGCCGCGCCCACTCCACGCGGGACAAGCACAGCTCGGGGTTGCCGGCCATGATATTGCCCTTGCACAGGCTGAAGCCGCACAGCGCCAGGCTTTGGTTGATGTGCTGCGCCAGCGGTAGCAAGCGCTCACGCCTTTCGGCGGCTTCGACGGCGTCCTTGGCCTCGAACAGGATGCCGTTGTCCTGGTCGGTGTACAGCGTTTGTTCGCGGCGGCCTTCGCTGCCAAAACACAGCCAACTGAAGGGCACACCGGGGTCGCCTTTTTCCGCGAGGGTCAGCTCGATCACCCGGCACACGGTGTGGTCGTTGAGCAGCGTAATGATGTGGGTGATCTGGGTGGATGAGGCGCCATGGGCGAGCATGCGCTCCACCAACTGGCCGATTTCACCGCGAATCGCCACCAGGTTTTCCACCCGGGGCGCGTTGCGGATGGTGCGGGCCAGGTGCACCAGGTCCACACGCTGCAAGGAAAACAAGTCACGCTCGGAGACCACGCCACACAGGCGCTGGTCTTGCACCAGGCACACATGGGCGATATGTCGCTCGGTCATGGCGATGGCTGCGTCGAAAGCGCTGTGCTCCGGGCTCAAGTAAAACGGCGCCTGGGTCATGTGCCCGGCAATGCTCTGGCTGAAGTCGCTGGCGCCATCGGCGACCACCTGGCGCAGATCGCGCAGGGTGAAGATGCCCAGGGGTGCCTTGTGTTCGTTGACGATCACAATGCTGCCGACCTGCTGTTCGTGCATCAAGGTCACCGCTTCGCGCAACGGTGTGTGCGGGCTGCAGGTGACCGGGTGGCGCATGGCCAATTCACCCAGGCGGGTATTCAAGGAGTATTGGGTGCCGAGGGTTTCCACGGCTTTTTGCTGTACCTGCTGGTTGACCTGGTCGAGCAGGCTGCTGACCCCGCGCAAGGCGAAATCACGAAACGGGCTGGACAGCGCGAACAGTTTGATAAAGGCCGGTTTGTTCAATTGCAGGCAGAAGGTGTCTTCAGCGGCTTTGTGTTCTGTACGGGTCGCGCGCTCACCCAGCAGGGCGGCAAGGGGGAAGCATTCGCCGGTGGCGATTTCAAAGGTGGTGTCCGCCGAGTCTGGGCGCTCACCCACGACCCGGCCCTGCTTGACGATATAAAAGTGCTCGACCGGGCCGCCCGACGGTTTGAGGATGCTGTCGCCGGGGCCGTAGAAACGCAGTTGGCACTGTTCCACCAGGAAAGCCAGGTGCGCCTGTTCCATCTGGTTGAACGGCGGGAAGCGTTGCAGGAATTGCAGGGTGCCGTGGATGTTCTGCAACACAGCGGTTTTACCCGCCTGTGCGAATGCATCAGCTTTACTCATAACAGTGACCGCAGTGTTTTTGTCGTTATCGTGCTGCATGGTCGACTCCTGCGCAGTGGGTGCCCATTGGACGTAAGTCTAGGTCGAGGAGTACCGCGCAAAACTAGGGAAAAACCTTACATGACAATCGTCCAAAACCCGTAGAAAGCCCACTAGGCAAACTTTCCGACGAAGTGCACATTGTTCGCCCTTCCGCAGATGTCTGACGAGTGTGCTGGGAGATTGATGAGAACTGCTGAGAAACGTATGTCCGACCACGATATTTTGAGTGATGCCGAGCGCGAGGCGCTGAGCGCCGTGATGCTGGAGCCCGATTTACCCCCCCAACGCGTTTTGATCGTGGACGACGACAAGGACGCGCGTGAATTGCTGGCGGAAATCCTTGGGCTCGATGGTATTCGCTGCATGACTGCCGAAAGTGGCGAGGCTGCGTGGGATTTGTTGAAGACGAGCAGTTCCATCGGTTTGCTGATCACCGACCTGCGCATGGCGCCCAGCAATGGCCTGGAATTGATCCGCCAGGTGCGTGAGTCCACCCGTGCGGCGTTGCCGATCATCATCATGTCTGGAGACGCGGAAGCGCCGGATGTGATTGATGCGATGCATTTGAGCGTGGTGGATTTCTTGCTCAAGCCGATTGATAGCGTGAAGTTGGCGAAGTTGGTGAAGCGGGAGTTGGGGATGGTGCCCTGAGTGTGGGGTGACTGGCCTGGCCTCTTCGCGGGCAAGCCCGGCTCCCACATTTGAAATGCACTCCCTGTGGGAGCTGGCTTGCCTGCGATTCAGGCAACGCGGTCTAACTGACACTGATAAAAAAGCCCCGATCTTTCGATCAGGGCTTTTTCCATTACAGGCCGTTCTTGGCCTTGAACTCCCGACGCCTGCGGTGCAACACCGGCTCGGTATAGCCATTAGGCTGCTTGGTCCCTTCAATCACCAACTCCACCGCTGCCTGGAATGCGATGTTGCTGTCGAAGTCCGGAGCCAGTGGGCGGTACAACGCATCCCCGGCATTCTGGCGGTCTACCACGGGCGCCATGCGCTTGAGGCTTTCCATCACCTGGTCTTCGTTGACAATGCCGTGGCGCAGCCAGTTGGCGATGTGCTGGCTGGAAATACGCAGGGTGGCGCGGTCTTCCATCAGGCCGACATCGTTGATGTCCGGCACCTTGGAGCAGCCCACACCCTGGTCGATCCAACGCACCACATAGCCGAGGATGCCCTGGGCGTTGTTGTCCAGCTCGTTGCGGATCTCTTCCTCGGACCAATCGGTGTTGCTGGCCAGAGGAATGGTGAGGATATCGTCCACCGAAGCGCGCTCGCGTTTGGCCAGCTCGGCCTGACGGGCGAACACATCAACCTTGTGGTAGTGCAACGCATGCAGGGCTGCGGCGGTCGGCGACGGTACCCAGGCGGTGTTGGCACCGGCCAACGGGTGGGCGATTTTCTGCTCGAGCATCGCCGCCATCAGGTCGGGCATGGCCCACATGCCTTTACCGATCTGTGCACGACCTTGCAGGCCGGTGCTCAGGCCGATATCGACGTTCCAGTTCTCATAGGCGCCGATCCACTTTTCTGCCTTCATGGCCGCCTTGCGCACCATCGCGCCGGCTTCCATGGAGGTGTGGATTTCATCGCCAGTGCGGTCGAGGAAACCGGTGTTGATAAACACCACGCGCTCACTGGCCGCCTTGATGCAGGCCTTGAGGTTGACCGTGGTGCGGCGCTCCTCGTCCATGATCCCGACCTTGAGGGTGTTGCGCGCCAGGTTCAGCACCTCTTCGATGCGACCGAACAGTTCGTTGGTGAACGCGGCTTCTTCCGGGCCGTGCATCTTCGGTTTCACGATGTATACGGAACCGGTGCGGCTGTTCTTGCGGGTGTTGTTGCCGTTGAGGCTGTGGATCGCCGCCAGGCTGGTGATCAGGCCGTCGAGGATGCCTTCGGGTACTTCGTTGCCGTCTTTATCGAGGATCGCGTCGATGGTCATCAAGTGGCCAACGTTGCGCACGAACAACAGCGAACGGCCGTGCAGGGTCACGTCGCTGCCATCCACGCCGGTGTAGACGCGGTCAGGGTTCATGGTGCGGGTGAAGGTCTGGCCGCCCTTGGCCACTTCTTCGGCCAGGTCGCCCTTCATCAGGCCGAGCCAGTTGCGGTAGATCACCACTTTGTCATCGGCATCCACGGCGGCGACGGAGTCTTCGCAGTCCATGATGGTGGTCAGCGCAGCTTCCATCAGCACGTCTTTGACGCCGGCAGCGTCGGTCTGGCCGACTGGGGTGCTGGCGTCGATCTGGATTTCGAAGTGCAGGCCATTGTGCTTGAGCAGGATCGCAATCGGCTCGGCCGCAGGGCCCTGGAAACCGATCAACTGGGCATCGTCACGCAGGCCGCTGTTGCTACCGCCTTTGAGGCTGACGATCAGCTTGCCATCGACGATTTTGTAGCCGGTGGAATCAACATGGCTGCCGGCGCTGAGCGGTGCGGCTTCGTCGAGGAAGGCGCGGGCGAAAGCAATGACCTTGTCACCACGCACTTTGTTATAGCCCTTGCCCTTCTCGGCGCCGTTGGCTTCGCTGATGGCGTCGGTGCCATACAGCGCGTCGTACAGCGAGCCCCAGCGCGCATTCGAGGCGTTGAGGGCGAAGCGGGCGTTCATCACCGGCACGACCAGCTGTGGGCCGGCCATGCGTGCGATCTCATCATCGACGTTTTGGGTCGAGGCCTCAAAGTCTGCGGCTTCTGGCAACAGGTAGCCGATGTCTTGCAGGAAGGCTTTGTAGGCCACCGGGTCATGGGCCTGGCCGGCGTGGGTCTGGTGCCAGGTATCGATCCGCGCCTGGAAGTCGTCGCGTTTGGCGAGTAGGGCTTTGTTCTTCGGGGCCAGGTCATGGATGACCTTGTCGGCACCGGCCCAGAACTGGTCGGCAGTGATGCCGGTACCGGGAATGGCTTCGTTGTTCACGAAGTCGAACAGGACTTTGGCGACCTGCAGGCCACCGACTTGAACGTGTTCAGTCATTGCTTGCCTCACTCTGCGGAGCTTATGCGCTTTATCAGATTTTCATTATGTAGTGCACGGTTGGGCATACTACATGATGACTTGCGGTTGTGAAAATTAGACTAAATACGTCGTTTAGCGACCCACTTTGGTCGTACGGTCACAGCGGAGAACCGGATGTTCTCAAAAAACTATTGGATTGTTCCAGATAAATATAAAAATGGTACACGATTTGTCTGGGGAGATGGCTTGCCTGCGATGGACGTTAACGATCACGCGTCCCTTCTGGATAAACGCGGCATGTCTATAATCGAGGATCAACCAACCGAGGGACTGCGCCATGGACCATCTTGTACTCACTATTATCGCCGCCGACAAACCCGGCCTGGTTGAACGCATCGCGCAGAACATTGCCAGTCATGGTGGTAACTGGCTGGAAAGCCGCATGGCGCACATGGCCGGGCAGTTTGCCGGGATCCTGCGGGTGAGCGTGCCGAGCGAGCAGCGCCAGGCATTGGTGGGGGCATTGGAGGATTTATCCACCCATGGCATTCGCGTGTTGGTGGGTGAGGGCAGCAGCGGGCAGGCATCGGCGTCCAAGCCGATCCTGATGACCCTGGTGGGCAATGACCGCTCGGGCATCGTGCGTGAGATCACCGCGCTGCTGAGCCAGCAGGGCGTCAACCTGGAACGCCTGAGCACCGATGTGCGCCCGGCGCCCATGAGCGGTGATCCGCTGTTCAATGCCGAGGCGTTGTTGCAAGTGCCGGCTACGCTGTCGCTGGAAACCCTGCAAGAGGCTTTGGAAACCTTGGCCGATGACTTGATGGTGGAGTTGCGTCAGGAGGAATAACGATCCACAAGGTTATGCAGGGAAATCTTGCATGGGCCTGTGGATAACCTGTAGAGACCCGACGCCAGGCCACGTCCGCCGGCCTTCTGCGCAAGTTGAGCAAAAAACGAGCAGTTTCAAGGGCTTGTGCACAAATGGCGGGGATCAGGTTGTGGATAACCTTTGGGTGGAACGCTGCAAGCCACGAAAGCCGTGGCTTGCAGAGGTTTGTACGTTATTTGATCAGCGTTTGCGCACGGTCAGCCAGGCATCCAGGCTGTACACCACCAACCCGGCCCAGATGAAGGCGAAGGCGATCAGGGTGCTCGGCGCCAGGTGTTCACCGAACAACAGCACGGCTTCGAGCAACACTAGCGTCGGCGCCACATACTGCAAAAAGCCCAGGGCGGTGTAGGGCAAGTGCCGTGCAGCGGCGTTGAAGCACACCAGGGGAATCAGCGTCACAGGGCCTGCGGCCACCAGCCACCAGGCCTCGGAGGTGCTCCAGAACGCCAGTTGCGCGCTGTGGGCGGTCGGGTTGAACAGCAACCAGGCGACGGCAATGGGTACCAGCATCCAGGTTTCCACCACCAGGCCTGGCAGCGCCTTGACCGGCGCCTGCTTGCGGATCAAACCGTAGAAGCCGAACGTCAACGCCAGCGCCAGCGACACCCACGGCAGGCTACCGACTTGCCACACCTGCTGCGCCACACCTACCGCTGCCAACCCCACCGCCACCCATTGCAAACGGCGCAGTCGCTCGCCGAGGATCAGCATGCCCAGCAGCACATTCACCAGCGGATTGATGTAGTAACCCAGGCTCGCTTCGAGCATGCGCCCGGTGTTCACCGACCACACATAAGTCAGCCAGTTAGCGGCGATCAACGAACCGCTGAGAGCCAGGATCGCCAGGCGCTTGGGGTTGTCGCGCAGTTCGCGAAACCAGCCGGGATGTTTCCACACCATCAGCAACAGCCCACCGAACAGTGCCGACCACAATACGCGGTGCACAATGATCTCGGCGGCGGGCACGCTGGCGATGGCTTTGAAGTAGAGCGGGAATAGACCCCAGATGACATAGGCGCTCAGGCCCAGGATGTACCCCTTGCGGGGGTTGGCGGCTTGCATTGCAGAATCCTTGCTCAGGCAGCTAACAAAGCGCAATTGTAAGGATATTTGTCAAACAACGCTCGTTCCCACGCTCTGCGTGGTAACGCCGCCTTGGACGCTCTGCGTCTGCTCTTAAATCGTGACGCGGAGCGTCACAGGATGCGCGCCCACGCAGAGCGTGGGCGCGATGATGGAACGCGTTCAGAAGAGTTTTAGCGGCTCTTCATTGAGCGCCGACAGTTGCTCACGCAACGCCAGCACCTGGTCGCCCCAATACCGCTCGCTGCCAAACCACGGAAAGCTATGGGGAAACGCCGGGTCGTCCCAGCGTCGTGCGAGCCAGGCACTGTAGTGCATCAGGCGCAGGGCGCGCAGCGGCTCGATCAGCGCCAGTTCGCGCGGGTCGAAGTCGTGGAATTCCTGATAGCCGTCCATCAGTTCCGAGAGCTGGCCGAGGCATTCCTGGCGGTCGCCAGCCAGCATCATCCACAGGTCTTGCACCGCCGGGCCCATGCGGCAGTCATCCAGGTCGACGATATGGAACATCTCGTCGCGGCACATCATGTTGCCGGGGTGGCAGTCACCGTGCATGCGGATGTTCTTGTGCGGCGTGGCCTTGTAAACCTCTTCCACACGCTTGAGCAGGTCGCGGGCCACGGACTCGTAGGCCGGCAACAGGCTTTTGGGAATGAAGTTGCCTTCAAGCAAGGTGGTGAGGGAGTCGTGACCGAAATTCTTCACCCCCAGGGCTTCGCGGTGTTCGAACGGGCGGGTGGAGCCCACCGCGTGCAAACGCCCCAGCAGTTGCCCGAGCCGGTAAAGCTGATCGAGGTTGCCCGGCTCCGGCGCGCGGCCGCCACGGCGCGGAAACAGGGTGAAGCGGAAACCTGCGTGTTCGAACAGGCTCTCGCCGTTGTGGATCAACGGGGCGACCACCGGTACTTCGCACTCGGCCAGTTCGAAGGTGAAGCGGTGTTCTTCCAGGATCGCCTCGTTGGTCCAGCGCTGTGGGCGATAGAACTTGGCGATCAGCGGTTCGGCGTCTTCGATGCCCACTTGGTACACGCGGTTTTCGTAACTGTTGAGCGCCAGAACTCGCGCGTCGCTGAGGAAACCGATGCTTTCGACGGCGTCGAGCACCAGGTCTGGGGTGAGTGTTTCAAACGGGTGGGCCATGCGAACTCCTGCGCGCAGCAGGGCGCCGCGTCCGGCCGGGTATGGTAACAGCATAGATAGGCGGTGGCTGTGCGGACGCCTTCGCAGGCAAGCCAGCTCCCACACTGGCATGTATTTACACATCGAAATGTGGGTGCTGGCTTGCCTGCGATAGCGGTCTATCAGGCGCCTACGATCCCGCCATCATCCCGCCGAATCGCCATCACCGAAGACCGGGGTTTGCCATTGGGCAGGTGTTCCGGCCAGGTCGAGCCACCGGTTTCCCCTGGGTGCTGAATGCCCACGAACAAGGTTTTCTGGTCCGGCGAAAAGCTGATCCCCGTCACTTCACACGCCACCGGCCCCACCATGAAGCGACGGATTTCTCCAGTGCTCGGGTCGGCGCACAGCATCTGGTTATTGCCCATGCCCGCAAAGTCTCCGGCGTTGCTGTAGTCGCCATCGGTCAGGATCCACAGGCGCCCGGCTTTGTCGAAGCCCAGGCCGTCGGGGCTGTTGAACATGTTTTGCGGGTTGATGTTGGACGAGCCGCCCTTGGGGTTACCGGCATGCACGCCGGGGTTGCCGGCCACCACGAACAGGTCCCAGGTGAAGTCCGTGGCACCGTGGTTATCGGCGTCGGCTTTCCAGCGCAGGATCTGGCCGTAGACGTTCTTCTCCCGTGGGTTGGGGCCGCCTACCGGCTGGCCCTCTTCGCCGCGCTTGGCGTTGTTGGTCAGGGTGCAATAGACCTGGCCGTCGGTGGGGCTGACCACGATCCATTCCGGGCGGTCCATGCGTGTGGCTTTCACCACGCTGGCGGCCAGGCGCGCATGAATCAGCACCTCGGCCTGGTTGGCGAAACCGCTGCTGGCGTCGATGCCGTTTTTGCCATGGGTGAGTTCAACCCACTGGCCTTTGCCCTTGGGGTGGTCGGCGTTGCCGTCGCCCGCGTCGAAGATCGCCACGTACAAGGTGCCGTGGTCGAGCAGGTCTTTGTTGGCCTTCGGGTTGTTGTGGTTGATCTGATCGCGGCTGATGAACTTGTAGATGAATTCACCGCGTTCATCGTCGCCCATGTACACCACGGCGCGACCGTCACGGGTTTCGGCGAGGGCCGCGTTTTCGTGTTTGAAGCGCCCCAGGGCCGTGCGTTTGACTGGCGTGGATTGCGGATCGAACGGGTCGATTTCCACCACCCAACCATGGCGATTGAGTTCGTTGGGGTTCTTGGCCATGTCAAAGCGCGGGTCGTGCTGATGCCAGTTGATGTCCTTGCTGGCGGCCACCACGCCGTAGCGCTTCTGCCCTGCGTCGAAGGTTTGCTGGGGGTTGCTGCTGCCGAAGCAGTCGGTGAAGTTTTCTTCGCAGGTCAGGTAGGTGCCCCACGGCGTCTTGCCGTTGGCGCAGTTCTGGAACGTGCCGAGGACTTTTTTGCCGCTCTTGTCGGCGGTGGTTTTCAGCCAGTCATGGCCGGCGGCAGGGCCACTCAAACGGATCGGCGAATTGCCGTGGATGCGCCGGTTGTAGCGCGAATCCTGGACGAACTGCCAGGTGTCGCCCTTGCGGCGTACTTCGATCACCGACACGCCTTCGCTGGCCAGGGCCTTGCGCACGTCTTCGGCCGATTGTGGCGCGCCGCCGTGGGCGTAGAGGTAGCGATAGTTGGTGTATTCGTTGTTGATCGCCATCAGCGCGCGGTTGTCGTCACCGGGGAATGGAAACAGGCTCATGCCGTCGTTGTTGTCGCCGAACTGTTGTTCCTGAGCCTTGGCGGTGCCATGGCCGGACGGGTCGAAAGCCGGGGCGTTCTTGTGCAGGGGCTGGCCCCAACTGATCAACACCGAAGCACTGTAGCCCGGTGGCAGGGTGATGGTGTCGCTGGTGGCGGCGGCGATGCTGGTGAACCCCAGCAGCGGGCTGGCGGAAGCGGCATTCACGGCCAGGGCGCTGCGGCTCAGCAGGTTACCGCCGAGGAACATCGCAGCGCCGCACAGGGCGCCTGCGCCGATAAAGCGACGGCGGGTCAGGCCCACCATCTGTTCAAGGTCGGTGGCTTGGTTTTCTTCTAATAGGCTCATCACAGGCTCCTTAAGGTTTTTGCAGACACCTTAAGCAGCGCTTGTGACCGAATTGTTGCAGCTTGAAGACGCGCGCCCGTTACACCGGGGTGCCAAGCAATACATGGCTGGGTGCAAACTGCACGCGGATCGGCTGGCCCTGCGCTGCATCAATGGCCTTGAGTGCGACGGGCGGCGCCAGCGCGCACAACACTTGGCCGTTGGGCAGGGCGATACGCACCTCGCTGGGGCCGTCTTCGGCGGCGAGAATGGTCTCGATCACGCCACTCAGGCAATTGTGTCCAAGTGTTTCGGTTTGCCCGTCCGCCAGTAATTCAAGCCACCCGGCCTTGATCAGAGCCACTACTTCCACACCGCTCTGCAGTTCCAGGCGCAGGGTGCTGTCGTGGGTGATCTGTGCGTCGAGGTGCAGGCCGCCGGCCAATTGCAGGCGGATCATGTCGTTGTGGCCGTGGCTCTCTATGGCGCTGACCTGGCCGTGCAATTGGTTGCGCGCGCTGGTGCGCAGCATCAAGCGGCCCAGCAGGTTGAAGTCGCTGGCCGCTTCGTCCGAGCCAAGGATTTCGGCCTGAAGCAGTTGCAGGCGCTGATAGAGGCGCAGCACCCGTTCGCCTTCCTGAGTCAGTTTGGCGCCGCCACCGCCCTTGCCACCGACGCTGCGTTGCACCAGCGGTTTTTGCGCCAGATTGTTCAGCTCATCAATGGCGTCCCAGGCGGCCTTGTAACTCAACCCGGCACTCTTGGCCGCACGGGTGATGGAGCCCTGCTCGGCGATATGCCCCAGCAAGGCAATACGCTGGGGGCGGCGGATGATGTGTTGGCTGAGAGGGCTGGGCACAGACATGGCAGATACGCTTGGGTGAGATGCGCCGACGTTGCCGCGCTGGCGCAGGGGAGTCAAGTCAGCTGCCGGGTTTGGGCGTACGGGCCAGGCAATACACATCCACCTGGCGCGCGCCGGCGTTTATCAACAAGCGCGCCAGGCTGTGGGCCGTGGCGCCGGTAGTGAGGACGTCGTCTACCAGCGCCAGATGTTGCCCGGCGACCTGGATGCCGGGGGCCAGTGCGAAGGCGTTGAGCAGGTTGCGTTTGCGGGTCTTGGCATCGAGGTCTTGCTGCGCCACGGTTTCATGGGGGCGTAAGAGCGCGTGTTCATCAAAGGGAATGTCGAGGGTGTGATTGAGCCAGCGGGCCAGCATCAACGCTTGATTAAAGCCGCGTTCGCGCAGGCGTTTGCGCGCCATGGGCACCGGTAGCAGGCAGTCGGGGCGCTCCAGTTCGGCGTTATCGAAGCGATGTTGCAAGTGCTGCCCCAGCAGGCGCGCCAGCAAGTGCCCCAGCGGCCAACGCGCCTGATGCTTGAAGCGGCTGATCAGGGTGTCCACGGGAAAACTGTAGGTCCATGGCGCGACCACCTGGTGAAAGGCCGGTGGCTGTTTTTGGCACTGGCCGCAGAGCAGTCCGTCCATGGGTAAGGGCAGTGCGCAGCGTTCGCACTGTTCCATCAGCCATGGCAATTCTGTTTCGCAGGCGCTGCACAGGGGCTCGTCTGATTCGATGCACTCATCGCAGATCAAACAAGGCTGCATGCTTTTTAACCAGATGTAAACTTCGTGTTTGTGCTCAGGTTGACAGTGCATGAATCTTCCTTAAATATGCCGAGCATCCGTGTCGTGCCTGTGGGTATTGCCTTTCCCGCAGCGCTTGCCAAAGCATAATCAAGGAATCGCCCATGAGCGCCAGCACCTCTGCCACCCTGCGTCACGATTGGTCTTTAGCTGAAGTCAAAGCCCTGTTCGTGCAGCCCTTCAACGACCTGTTGTTCCAGGCGCAGACCGTGCACCGCGCGCATTTCGACGCCAACCGCGTGCAAGTGTCGACGCTGCTGTCGATCAAGACCGGCGCCTGCCCGGAAGATTGCAAATATTGTCCGCAGTCGGGCCACTACAACACTGGCCTGGAAAAAGAGAAGCTGATGGAGGTGCAGAAGGTCCTCGAAGAGGCCGCACGTGCCAAGGCCATCGGCTCGACGCGTTTCTGCATGGGCGCGGCATGGAAACATCCGTCGGCCAAAGACATGCCCTATGTGCTGGAAATGGTCAAAGGCGTGAAGGCCATGGGCCTGGAAACCTGCATGACTCTCGGTCGCCTTGACCAGGACCAGACCGAAGCCCTGGCCCAGGCCGGCCTGGACTACTACAACCACAACCTCGACACCTCGCCGGAGTTCTACGGCTCGATCATCACCACCCGCACCTACAGCGAGCGCCTGCAAACCCTGGCGTACGTGCGTGACTCGGGGATGAAGATCTGTTCGGGCGGCATCCTTGGCATGGGCGAGTCTCTCGACGACCGCGCCAACTTGCTGATCCAGTTGGCCAACCTGCCGGAGCATCCGGAGTCGGTGCCGATCAACATGCTGGTGAAAGTGGCGGGCACGCCGTTGGAAAACGCCGATGACATCGACCCCTTCGATTTCATCCGCATGCTGGCGGTGGCGCGCATCCTGATGCCGCAGTCCCACGTGCGCCTGTCGGCTGGCCGCGAAGCCATGAATGAGCAGATGCAGGCCCTGGCCTTTTTTGCCGGCGCCAACTCGATCTTCTACGGCGACAAACTGCTGACCACCGCCAACCCCCAGGCGGACAAGGATATGCAACTGTTCGCACGCTTGGGCATCCTGCCCGAAGCCCGTGAAGAGCATGCCGATGAAGTGCATCAGGCGGCGATCGAGCAGGCGTTGGTGGAGCAAAAGAGCAGCGAGCAGTTCTACAACGCTGTGGTGTAACCACCTTTGGAATGCATTCCGGTGTGGGAGCTGGCTTGCCTGCGATGGCGGCGGCACTTTCAGTATTGAAGTGTCAGAAGGACCGCTATCGCAGGCAAGCCAGCTCCCCCATTGGATTGAGTTGAACCTGTTAAATCGAGGCCAGCATGTCTTTCGATCTCGCCGCGCGCCTCGCTGCCCGCCGTGCCGACCATCTTTACCGCCAGCGCCCCTTGCTGCAGAGCCCCCAAGGCCCGCACGTGGTGGTGGACGGGCAACCGTTGTTGGCCTTCTGCAATAACGATTACCTCGGCCTGGCCAATCACCCGCAAGTGATCGAAGCCTGGCGCGCCGGTGCGTCCCGCTGGGGCGTGGGCGGTGGCGCTTCGCACTTGGTGGTGGGCCACGCCACACCGCACCATGAGCTGGAAGAAGCCCTGGCTGACTTGACCGGTCGCCCGCGTGCCTTGCTGTTCACCACTGGCTACATGGCCAACCTCGGCGCGGTCACGGCGCTGGTGGGGCAGGGCGATACGGTACTGGAAGACCGGCTTAACCACGCGTCCTTGCTGGATGCCGGTTTGCTGTCCGGTGCGCGTTTCAACCGCTATCTGCATAACGACGCGGGCAGCCTGGCCAAGCGCCTGGAGAAAGCCACCGGCAATACCTTGGTGGTCACCGACGGTGTGTTCAGCATGGATGGCGACCTCGCCGACCTGCCCGCGCTGGCCCGTGAAACCAAGGCCAAAGGTGCCTGGCTGATGGTGGATGACGCCCATGGCTTCGGCCCGCTGGGCGCCAACGGCGGCGGCATCGTCGAGCATTTCGGCTTGAGCCAGGAGGACGTGCCCGTGCTGGTTGGCACCTTGGGCAAAGCGTTCGGCACCGCCGGGGCCTTCGTGGCCGGCAGTGAGGACTTGATCGAGAGCCTGATCCAATTCGCACGTCCGTATATCTACACCACCAGCCAACCACCGGCACTGGCCTGCGCCACCCTCAAAAGCCTGGAACTGCTGCGCAGCGAACATTGGCGACGCGAGCACCTCAACGCGTTGATCCGCCAGTTCCGTCGCGGCGCCGAGCAGATAGGCCTGGCGTTGATGGACAGCTTTACGCCGATCCAACCGATCCTGATTGGCGACAGCGCCCGGGCACTGCGCCTCTCGCAGATGCTGCGCGAGCGCGGCCTGATGGTGACTGCCATTCGCCCACCGACCGTGCCCGCCGGCAGTGCCCGTCTACGGGTGACATTGACGGCGGCCCACAGCGAAGCGCAGGTGCAGCTATTGTTAGACGGGTTGCAAGCGTGTTTTCGCTTGTTAGACGCCTCGGAGCCCGGCTATGCGTAATCGACTGATCCTGCTACCGGGCTGGGGCCTGGGTGTGTCACCGCTGGAACCGTTGGCCGCTGCGCTGCACGGCCTGAACGAGCATTTACAGGTACAGATCGAACCCTTGCCGGCGCTGCAGGCCAGCGAACTCGGTGAATGGCTCGATGAGCTCGATGCGACGCTGCCGGACAATGCCTGGCTCGGGGGCTGGTCGCTGGGCGGCATGCTCGCGTCCGAGTTGGCGGCACGCCGTGGCGAGCGGTGCTGTGGCTTGCTGACCCTGGCGAGCAACCCGTGTTTCGTCGCCCATGACGGTTGGCCCCATGGGATGCCTACGGAAACCTTCGACGCATTTCTGGCCGGCTGCCATGCCGATTCCCAGGTCACGCTCAAGCGCTTTGGGCTGTTGTGTGCCAAGGGTGCCGAAGACCCGCGTGGCTTGTCGCGGTTGTTGGTCAGCGGTGCGCCGAATACCTCTCCCAGCGTCTTGATGCCCGGCCTGGAGCTGTTGGCCCAACTGGATACGCGGGCGGCCTTGCAGGCCTTTCGTGGGCCGCAGTTGCACCTGTTTGCCGGCCTGGATGGGCTGGTGCCTGCTGAAGCCGCCAGTGACCTGCTGGCCTTGCTCCCCGATGTAGAAATCGGCCTGATTGAACAGGCCGGTCACGCGTTTCTTCTGGAAGACCCTCACGGAGTTGCCGGGGCCATCCAGGCTTTTTTGCATGAGTGTGTTGATGACTGACCTATCCCACCCGCCCTTGCCAGGGGGCTTGCCGGACAAGCGCCAGGTTGCGGCCTCGTTCTCCCGTGCGGCGGCCAGTTACGACAGTGTGGCCGAGTTGCAGCGTGCGGTCGGGCATGAACTGCTCAGCCGTTTGCCGCACGGCCTGGCGCCACGGCGTTGGCTGGACATGGGCTGCGGCACGGGCTACTTCAGTCGCGTACTGGGCGAGCGTTTGCCCGGTAGCCAAGGTGTGGCGCTGGACATTGCCGAGGGCATGCTCAACCACGCGCGTCCGCTGGGCGGCGCCGCGCACTTTATAGCCGGTGATGCAGAACGCTTGCCGCTTATAGCTGACAGCGTTGAGCTGCTCTTCTCCAGCCTCGCGGTACAGTGGTGTGCCCATTTTGATGCGGTGCTCAGCGAAGCCCGGCGTGTGCTGCGACCAGGTGGCGTGCTGGCCTTTGCCAGCCTGTGCGTAGGCACCCTGGATGAGCTTCGAGAGAGTTGGCGGGCGGCGGATGGCCTGGTCCACGTCAATCGCTTCCGCACCTTCGAGGTTTATCAGCAACGGTGTGCGGCCAGTGGCTTGCGCGTGATCAGCCTGGAGCGACAGCCCCACGTATTGCATTACCCCGATGTGCGCAGCCTGACCCATGAACTCAAGGCATTGGGCGCCCACAACCTCAACCCAGGCCGCCCGGGCGGGTTGACGGGCCGTGCGCGGATTGTCGCGCTGGTAGAGGCCTACGAGCAGTTCCGCCAGGCCCAGGGCCTGCCCGCCACGTACCAAGTGGTGTATGCCGTACTGGAGAAACCGTTATGAGCGCCGCTTACTTCATCACCGGTACAGACACCGATGTTGGCAAGACCACCATCGCCGCCGGCCTGTTGCATGCGGCCAGGCTTTCCGGCAAAAGCACGGCCGCCGGAAAGCCGGTGGCGTCGGGCTGCCAACTGACGGCCCAGGGGCTGCGCAATGCCGATGCGTTGGCGTTGCTGGCCGAGTGTTCAGTACCGCTCAGTTATGCCGAGGTCAACCCGGTGGCCTTCGAGCCAGCTATCGCGCCGCATCTGGCAGCGCGCGAGGCGGGCGTCGGGCTCACGGTGCAATCGCTGCTCAAGCCGATGCAGCAGATCCTGGCACGGGGTGCGGACTTCACCTTGATCGAAGGGGCAGGCGGTTGGCGCGTGCCCTTGGCCGACCAGGCCAACCTGTCGGACCTGGCCATGGCGCTCAAACTGCCGGTGATCCTGGTGGTAGGCGTGCGCCTTGGGTGCATCAGCCACGCGTTGCTCACCGCCGAAGCCATCGCACGGGATGGCTTGCCGCTGGCGGGCTGGGTGGCAAATATCATCGACCCCAAGACCTCTCGTCTGGAAGAAAACCTCGCCACCCTGGCTGAGCGCCTGCCCGCGCCTTGCCTGGGGCGAGTGCCGAAACTCAAGCACGCCGGGGCTGGCGCGGTTGCCGAGTACTTGGAACTGGACCTGCTTGACTGATTTTGGCTATCGCTAAGGCAATATGCCATTAGTGTTTTTGACGAGCCTTTTGCCAAGATGTCTGGTTCAATCGGGCTTCACGATTCTCTAAAGGCAGGCTTACGCCATGGAAATCTCTGGAAGCAGCGCGTTTTATTCGGGCCTGAGCAGCATTCAGACCGGGCAGAACCGTGTCGACCAGGCGGCCGGCAAGATTGCCAGCGCCGCGACCACCCAGCCATCGGCCGCGCAAAGCGACCGTCTGCAAGCCAATGACCGCGCCCAAGCGTCCAATTCGGCGAGCAACATGGTGGAAATGGCCCAGGGCAAGTTTCAAATCGAGCTGGGGGCGAAAGTCGCCAAGGCTTCGGACGAAATGCTCGGTACGTTGATCGATACCTACGCTTAACTTCTCTATCGCACGCCCGCTTCTCTCTGTGGGAGCTGGCTTGCCTGCGATAGCATCCACGGCTATCACCTGATACACCCTGGCGGCTACATCGCAGGCAAGCCAGCTCCCACAGTCGTTCTGCGACATTCTGCTCTGTACTTTTACCTTCCTTGAATCATGAGGCATCCCCCGCCGCAGGCCTCGCCGTGCCTGGCTGACCCGCGTCAAGACAAACGGCATCTGGCCGACGCTTGACAACCCTGGGTCGTAAACGTATGTTTCAAACACCTGTTTGACCGCCATAAAAAATCCATGCGGTTGTTCATCCCAGTTACATCAGCAGAGGTTTATCGCTATGCCTGACTACAAGGCCCCCTTGCGTGATATTCGCTTCGTTCGTGACGAACTGCTCGGTTATGAAGCGCACTATCAGAGCCTGCCGGCTTGCCAGGACGCTACCCCGGACATGGTCGACGCCATCCTCGAAGAAGGCGCCAAGTTCTGTGAGCAAGTACTGGCACCGTTGAACCGCGTGGGCGACATCGAAGGGTGTACCTGGAGTGAGTCAGGCGTTAAAACCCCTGCGGGCTTCAAAGAAGCCTACAAACAATTCGTCGAAGGCGGCTGGCCAAGTCTGGCCCACGACGTGGAGCACGGTGGCCAAGGCCTGCCGGAATCCCTGGGCCTGGCCGTGAGCGAAATGGTCGGCGAAGCCAACTGGTCATGGGGCATGTACCCAGGCCTGTCCCATGGCGCGATGAACACTATTTCCGAACACGGCACCCCCGAGCAGCAAGAGGCTTACCTGACCAAACTGGTGTCGGGCGAATGGACCGGCACCATGTGCCTGACCGAGCCACACTGCGGCACCGACCTGGGCATGCTGCGCACCAAGGCCGAGCCTCAGGCTGACGGTTCCTACAAAGTCTCCGGTACCAAGATCTTCATCTCGGCCGGCGAACACGACATGGCCGACAACATCGTCCACATCGTACTGGCCCGCCTGCCGGATGCACCGGCTGGCACCAAAGGCATCTCGCTGTTTATCGTGCCCAAGTTCCTGCCCAACGCCGATGGCTCTGTGGGCGAGCGCAACGCGGTCACCTGTGGTTCCCTGGAACACAAGATGGGCATCCACGGCAACGCCACCTGCGTGATGAACTTCGACGCGGCCACCGGTTTCCTGATCGGCCCGGCGAACAAAGGCCTGAACTGCATGTTCACCTTTATGAACACCGCTCGCCTGGGCACCGCGCTGCAAGGCCTGGCTCACGCCGAGATCGGCTTCCAGGGCGGCTTGAAATATGCGCGTGATCGCCTGCAAATGCGCTCCCTGACCGGCCCGAAAGCGCCAGATAAAGCTGCTGACCCGATCATCGTGCACCCTGACGTACGCCGCATGCTGCTGACCATGAAAGCCTTCGCCGAAGGTAACCGTGCGATGGTGTACTTCACTGCCAAGCAAGTGGACATCGTCAAGTACGGTACCGACGACGAAGCCAAGAAACAGGCAGATGCCCTGCTGGCCTTCATGACCCCGATCGCCAAGGCATTCATGACCGAAGTCGGTTTTGAATCGGCCAACCACGGCGTGCAGATCTACGGTGGCCACGGCTTTATCGCTGAGTGGGGCATGGAGCAGAACGTGCGCGACAGCCGCATTTCTATGCTGTACGAAGGCACCACCGGCATCCAGGCGCTGGACCTGCTCGGCCGTAAAGTGCTGATGACCCAAGGCGAAGCGCTCAAGGGCTTCACCAAGATCGTGCACAAGTTCTGCCAGGCCAACGAAGGTAACGACGCGGTTAAAGAATTCGTTGCACCGCTGGCGGCACTGAACAAAGAGTGGGGCGAGTTGACCATGAAGGTCGGCATGGCCGCGATGAAAGACCGTGAAGAAGTCGGTGCTGCCTCGGTGGACTACCTGATGTACTCCGGCTACGCCTGCCTGGCTTACTTCTGGGCCGACATGGCACGCCTGGCCGCCGAGAAACTGGCCGCCGGCACCAGCGAAGAGGCGTTCTACACCGCCAAGTTGCAGACTGCGCGCTTCTACTTCCAGCGCATCCTGCCGCGTACCCGCACCCACGTGGCAACCATGCTGTCGGGCGCCAACAATCTGATGGACATGAAAGAAGAAGATTTCGGCCTGGCTTACTAAGCCTTACCGGATCCTTCTGAAAACCGCCGCCTCCTTCGGGATGCGGCGGTTTTTTTGCACTTGTGTAGGCGTGAGCTTGCTCGCGAAGGTCGTTAACGATAACGCGGGCGGTCTGGTTAAACGCGGTACCAGTGACATTTTCGCGAGCGAGCTCGCTCCTCCAGGGGGCGCGTCTAAAAAACCGCAGTAATGCGCTCAGGGATTGCGATGAGCTGCCGTTACAGTGATGGCAATGTGATACATGGCCGCTCGGTTGTGCTTAACTGATCGCTTAGAGGCACAGTGCCATTATTTGTTAGCGGGTCGGAGCTTTACCCTTGTCACGCGTGTCCGCTGTACGTTTCAGCCATTTTCTCCCTTCGCTGCTGCTGTTGCTGGCCGGGCTCTCGGCTGCGTACGTCAAGGACCTCAGCGTCTTCTTCACCTCGCTGTTCAACGTGCTGCCCACCCTGGTCCTGTTGCTCGGCGGCGCCTACTGCGCGGTGTATCGACGCCAGCGTGAACTGTTCCTGATGGTCACGGTTTACGTCACCTATTTCCTGCTGGATACCCAGACCGACTTCTACCGCGACAATGGTCGCGTGCGTGAAGACGCTGCGGTGGTGTTCCACCTGTGCTGCCTGCTGTTGCCCTTGCTGTTCAGCATTTATGCGCTGTGGCAGGAAAAGACCCATCTGTTCCGCGACTTCGTCGCCCGCTGTGCGGTGCTGCTGGCGGTGGGCAGTGTGGCGCTGGCCCTGGAGCAGAGTTTTCCCCAGGCCTTGCTGGGCTGGTTGGCGGAGATCCGTTGGCCGATGCTGCATGGCGCCTGGATGAGCCTGATCCAACTTTCCTATCCGATGTTCCTGATCGGCTTTCTCACCCTGGCCGCCCAATACTGGTACCAGCCGCGCCCGCTGCACGCCGCACAACTGGTGGGGTTGCTGGGCATGTTCTGGATGTTGCCGCAAACCTTCATCCTGCCGTTCACCCTCAACATCATGTGCAGCCAGGTGATGCTGATGATCGCTGCGGGGGTGGCGCACGAGGCGTATCAAATGGCGTTTCGTGATGAGCTCACTGGTTTGCCGGGGCGCCGTGCCCTCAACGAGCGCATGCAGCGGTTGGGGCGCAACTATGTATTGGCGATGAGCGACGTCGATCACTTCAAGCGTTTCAATGACACCCACGGCCACGATGTGGGCGACCAGGTGCTGCGCCTGGTGGCGAGCAAGCTGTCCAAGGTCAATGGCGGCGGGCGGGCCTATCGTTACGGCGGTGAAGAGTTTGCCGTGGTGTTTGCCGGCAAGACCCTGGATGAGTGCATGCCGCACCTGGAGGAGATCCGCGAGATCATCGCCAGCTACGACATCAAGTTGCGCAACCCGGACCGCCCCCAGGACGATCATCAAGGCCGCCAGCGCCGTGCCGGCAGCGGCGCGTCCAGTGTGTCGGTGACGGTAAGCATCGGCGTGGCCGAGCGCCAGGCCGAACAACGCAGCCCCGACGAGGTGCTCAAATCCGCCGACCAGGCGCTTTACACCGCCAAGGGGGCGGGGCGTAATTGTGTGGTCGCAGCCGGGCAAACCCGCCGTGGCGCGGTGCGCATGGAGAGCGCTGCCGGTTGAGTAATGGCGCTGTATTCAGCAGCGCTACAGTGATTGTCCGCGGCCAGAGCCGGCAGTAGGTTAACCCTATCTGCTGCCGGAGACATTGCCATGCCTGAGTACAAAGCTCCCTTGCGCGACATGCGCTTTCTGATCGACACCGTATTCGATTTCCACGGCCACTACGCGGCCCTGGGCGCCACGGATGCCAGCCCGGACATGGTCAGTGCGATCCTCGAAGAAGGCGCCAGGTTCTGCGAAAACGTACTCGCGCCGCTCAATCGCAGCGGCGATGAAGAGGGCTGCCATTTCGATAATGGCGTGGTGACCACTCCCAAAGGCTTCAAGCAAGCCTTTGCCCAGTATGTGGAAGGCGGCTGGCACGGCGTGGCGGCAGACCCGGCCTACGGTGGCCAGGGCCTGCCCCATTCCCTCGGCCTGGTGTTGAGCGAGATGATCGGCTCCAGCAACACCTCCTGGGGCATGTACCCGGGCCTGACCCACGGTGCGATGTCGGCCATCCACGCCCACGGCACCGACGAACAGAAAGCCACTTACCTGAGCAAGCTCACCGCTGGCGAATGGACCGGCACCATGTGCCTGACCGAAGCCCACTGCGGCACCGACCTGGGCTTGATCAAGACCCGCGCCGTGCCGCAGGCGGACGGCAGTTACGCGGTCACCGGCAGCAAGATCTTCATCTCGGCCGGCGAGCACGACATGAGCGCCAATATCATCCACCTGGTGCTGGCCAAGCTGCCGGACGCGCCGGCGGGTACCAAGGGCATCTCGTTGTTTATCGTGCCCAAGTTCCATGCCGACTCCGGCGAGCGCAATGCGGTGCACTGCGGCTCCATCGAACACAAGATGGGCATCAAGGCCTCGGCCACCTGCGTGTTGAACTTCGATGGTGCCAAGGGCTTCTTGATCGGCGAGGCGAACAAGGGCCTGAACTGCATGTTCACCATGATGAACCACGCCCGCCTGGGCACGGGAATGCAGGGCCTGTGCAACGGTGAAGCGAGCTTCCAGGGCGCGATCAAGTACGCCAACGACCGCTTGCAGATGCGCTCGCTCACCGGCGCCAAGGCCCCGGAGAAAGCCGCTGACCCGATCATCGTGCACGCCGATGTACGCCGCATGCTGCTGACCATGAAGGCTTTCAACGAGGGCAACCGCGCGTTGACCTATTTCACCGCGCAACTGCTCGATACCGCGCACCTTGGCAGCGACGCTGGCCAACGCCAGGAAGCCGAGGACCTGTTGGCCTTCCTCACGCCGATCTGTAAAGCCTTCATGACCGAAACCGGCCTGGAGGTGACCAACCACGGCATGCAGGTATTCGGTGGTCATGGCTATATTCGCGAGTGGGGCATGGAGCAACTGGCCCGTGACGCACGGATTGCGCCGATCTATGAAGGCACCAACGGCATCCAGGCCCTGGACCTGCTCGGGCGCAAGGTGCTGGGCAGCCAGGGCAAGTTGCTGCGTGGGTTTACCAAAATTGTGCATAAGTTCTGCGCGGCCAATGCCGAGCATGCGCAACTCAAGGCCCATGTGGCGCAACTCAATGAACTGAACCAGCAATGGGGCGAACTGACCTTGAAGGTCGGCACGGCGGCGATGAAAAACCCTGATGAAGTGGGCGCGGCGGCCATGGATTACCTGATGTACAGCGGTTACATCATCCTCGCCTACCTGTGGTTGCGTATGGCGATCGCGGCGCACGGCCAGGACGACCAAGGGTTTGCCCAGGCGAAGCTTGCGACCTGCGACTTTTATTTCAAGCGCTTGTTGCCGCGTACGGCCATGCACCGTGCTGCGGTAGAGGCAGGGAGCGAATGCCTGATGAGTCTCCCAGCTGACGCTTTCTCCCTGTAGGAGCGAGCTTGCTCGCGAAGAACGTCAACGATAACGCGTGCTTGCTGAATGAACGCGGCGCCTGTGAGTTTTTCGCGAGCAAGCTCGCTCCTACAAGAAAGCTTCCTTGTGTGACTGGTAAATACTTAACGGTCACGAACGGACCCTATGTGTCTGAAAAGTTGTTCGGGTACACTCGGCGTTTGTAAAACCGATCCTATCGAATCACTTTTCACGTTCTCACGAGGTTTGCCATGGCTGATTACAAAGCGCCGTTGCGTGATATGCGCTTCGTCCTCAACGAAGTGTTTGAGGTCGCTAATACTTGGGCCCAGTTACCGGCATTGGCAGACAGCGTTGACGCCGAAACCGTCGAAGCGATCCTGGAAGAGGCCGGCAAGGTCACCGCCAAATCCATTGCCCCGCTCAGCCGCGGCGGCGATGAGCAAGGCTGCCACTGGGCGGACGGCGCCGTGACGACTCCCGACGGTTTCCCCCAGGCCTACAGCACCTACGCCGAAGGCGGCTGGGTAGGCGTGGGCGGCGACCCGACCTACGGCGGCATGGGCATGCCCAAGGCGGTGTCGGCGCAGGTTGAAGAGATGATCAACTCGTCGAGCCTGGCTTTCGGCCTGTACCCGATGTTGACCTCCGGTGCCTGTGTATCGATCAACACCCATGCCAGTGAAGAGCTCAAGGCCACCTACCTGCCGAAGATGTATTCGGGTGAGTGGGCCGGTTCCATGTGCCTGACGGAAGCCCATGCCGGTACCGACCTGGGGATGATCCGCACCAAGGCCGAGCCTCAGGCGGACGGCTCCTACAAGGTCAGCGGCACCAAGATCTTCATTACCGGTGGCGAGCACGACCTCACCGAAAACATCATCCACCTGGTGCTGGCCAAACTGCCGGACGCACCGGCCGGGCCCAAGGGCATCTCGCTGTTTCTGGTGCCGAAGTTCCTGGTAAATGCCGATGGCAGCCTGGGCGCGCGTAACCCGGTGAACTGCGGCTCCATTGAACACAAGATGGGCATCCAGGCCTCCGCCACCTGTGTGATGAACTTCGACGAAGCCGTGGGTTACCTGGTCGGTGAGCCCAACCGTGGCTTGGCTGCGATGTTCACCATGATGAACTATGAGCGCCTGGGCGTCGGTATCCAGGGCTTGGCTTCTGGCGAGCGGTCCTATCAGAACGCGATTGAATATGCCCGCGACCGTCTGCAGAGCCGTTCCCCGCTAGGCGCACAGGCCAAGGACAAGCCGGCAGACCCGATCATCGTGCATCCGGATGTCCGTCGCATGTTGCTGACCATGAAGGCGGCGAACGAAGGCGGCCGGGCGTTTTCCACCTACGTGGCGACGCAGTTGGACATCGCCAAGTTCAGCGACGATGCGCAGGCGCGCGAGCGTGCCGATAACCTGGTGGCGTTGTTGACGCCAGTTGCCAAGGCGTTCCTCACTGACCTGGGCCTGGAAACCACCGTACTCGGCCAGCAGGTGTTTGGTGGCCACGGTTACATCCGCGAGTGGGGCCAGGAGCAATTGGTGCGTGACGTGCGCATCACCCAGATCTACGAAGGTACCAACGGCATTCAGGCCCTGGATCTGATGGGGCGCAAGATCGTCGGCAGCGGCGGTGCGTTCTATACCTTGTTCGCCGATGAGATCCGCCAGTTCATCGCCGCATCGGGCCCTGAGTTGGCCGAGTTCACCAAGCCCCTGGGTGTGGCAGTAGGTAACCTGGATGAGCTGACGGCCTGGGTGCTGGACCGCGCCAAGAGCAATCCTAATGAAATCGGCGCAGCCTCGGTGGAATACCTGCATGCCTTCGGCTACATGGCCTATGCCTATATGTGGGCGCGCATGGCCAAGGCGGCGTTGGGCAAGGAAGGCGAAGAGGATTTCTACGCCAGCAAACTGGGAACTGCGCGTTTCTACTTTGCCCGTCTGTTGCCGCGTATCCACTCGTTGAGTGCGTCGGTAAAAGCCGGTAGCGAATCACTGTTCCTGATGGATGAAGCCCTGTTTTAAGGGGGAGGAGGGCGTGTAAGCATTCTCTTACATGACGTGCTGCTAATCGTCCTCTATCGCCATATTGGATCCACGGCTAATCTACTTCACATGGACGTCGCGCAGGAAGCGCAAAGCAACAACACGGACACGTAGGATTCTGCCAGGACGGCGGAGTGAAATGGATGTCAGGGAAACAGTCTGCAAAGCCCCGCTTCGGCGGGGTTTTCTTTTGCCCGCGAAAAAGTCAGGCGGTTGCCGGCGGGGCATTCATCACGTCTTCCAGCAGGGTGCGCAGCAACGCCACCGTCGCCTGCTGGCGTTGCACATCGCGGCATACCAACCCTACTTTCAGCGGGACCCTGGGCTCGCTCAAGGGTTTCCACAGCAGTGCCTTGCTGTTGTGTTCGTCCTGGGAGCGCCCAGGCAGCACCGTCGCCAAGCGAGTGTGAGGCAGGCTGTCGAGAATGCCCACCATGGTATTGAGCTCCGCCTGCACTTGCGGGCGCCGCCCGAGGTTGGACAGTTGGCCTTGCCAGATCTGCCGAACCTGAAACTCTTCCCCCAGCAGCAACATCGGTAATTCGGCGGCTTGTTTGAGCGAGACTTTCTTGAACTCGCGCAACGGATGATTTTCGGGTATCACCACCTTCAGCTCGTCTTCATACAGCAACACGCCGTGCAGGCCCGGCTGACGGGGGGGCAGGTAGCTGATGCCAATATCGAGTGAGCCATTGAGCAACCGCCGCTCAATCTCAAGTCCGGTCAATTCGTAGATCTGCACCACCAGATGGGGTTGGGCCTTGCGCACGCGCTCAAGCATCTGCGGCACCAGGCTGGTGTGCACGGTTTGCAGCACGCCGATGGCCAGGGTGCGCATGGCCTGGCCCTTGAAGTTGCGCAGTGCCTCGACGGCTTGCTGCATACCATCAATGAGCGGTAATGCGTGGTTGTATAAGGTGTGGGCCGCCAGGGTCGGCAACAGGCGCTTGCTGCTGCGTTCGAACAGGCTGACGTCGAGGTTCTGTTCCAGTTGGCGAACCTGTTGCGACAGCGCTGGCTGGGAGATCGACAGACGCTCCGCGGCGCGGCCTACGTGGCCTTCCTCATACACCGCGACGAAATAACGCAGTTGCTTGAAATCCATAAGGTTTGCTTATCGAAAAAGCTGGAAAATCGAAATGGCCGCTGGCCCCCGAGGCGCCTAGTCTAGCGCCTATTCGCAGGGCTTACAGGGCCGGATCGGACAATGAACAGCGTTTTTGTTGATAGCGTTTACATAGGCAAGGCAAAAAATCTGAAGGCCTCATTGGCAGGTGGCATCGACCAAGGTCAGGTTGCCAGCGGGGGTGAAGTGTGAACTTGTTCCGTCGCTGCGCGCCGAGTCTGGATGACCTGGTTGTGCATGCCCCGCGTGCAGATGTTTCCAGCCAGTGCCTGATGCCCACTGTGGCGCGCCCGCCCCAGGTGTTTGTGCAGGGGCAGGGTTCCTGGCTGTCGGACGCTGACGACCGCGCTTATCTGGATTTCAGTCAAGGCGGCGGCGCCAACAGCCTGGGTCACAGTCCTCAGGCCGTACGCGACGCCATTGCCGAACAGATGCACACCGTGATCAACCCTGGCCTGGGTTTGCACAACCGCGCGCAACTGGATCTTGTCGATCGTCTGTGCCACCACACCTGCAGCGACCAGGCCTATTTGCTCAACAGCGGTGCCGAAGCCTGTGAAGCGGCCATCAAGTTGGCACGCAAGTGGGGCCAACTGCATCGCGGTGGCGCTTACCACATCATCACCGTAAACAATGGCTGTCATGGGCGGAGCCTGGGGGCGATGTCGGCGTCGGCTGTGGCCTGCGAAAACCGATTCGAACCGCAGTTGCCAGGTTTCAGCCAAGTGCCGTTTAACGATCTGCCGGCCCTGCATGCAGCGGTCGATGCGCAGACCGTCGCCATCATGCTGGAGCCGATACAAAGCGGCGGCGGTGTCCTCCCTGCGACAGAACATTACCTCAAGGGCGTCGAACGCCTGTGTCGTGAGCTGGGGATCCTGCTGATCTTCGACGAAGTGCAAACCGGTATCGGCCGCTGCGGCAGCTTGCTCGCCGAACAGCAATACGGCGTGCGCGCCGACATCATTGCCCTGGGCAAAGGCCTGGGCGGCGGTGTGCCCCTGGCGGCGCTGCTGGCGCGTGGCACTGCCTGTTGCTTCGAAACGGGCGAGCTGGACGGTACACATCATGGCAATGCACTGATGGCATCTGCGGGTATCGCAGTACTCGACGCTCTATTGGAGAACGGCTTTCTGGAGCACCTACGTGAATCTGGCTTGTACCTGGCAGAAGGCCTTGCCCGCCTGGCCTACCGTTACGGCCATGGCCCCTTGCGTGGCAACGGGCTGCTTTGGGGCCTGACACTGTCGGACGATTGCGCCGCAGCAGTGGTCAAGGCCGCGCTGCTCGAAGGCCTGATTCTCACCTCCTCACAACCTGACTGCCTGCGCTTTACCCCTGCGCTGAATATCAGCAAAACCCACATCGACGAAATGCTGCTGCGGCTTGCCCGCGCCTTTTCTCGGGTGCGCACCGCTCAAGTGCAATGCCGCAAGGGCATCGCCGTTTGACCCCAGTTTCCTGAACCGTCTCGCGGCATACGCGGCGCCTCCAGCCTGATTCTTTTGGCTGGGGGCGTTTTTTTGTCTGGGTAATTTCTGGTGTGAAAACGTTGATTGAGCCTCCCTGGGAACAGTGGTTTCTTAGCGGACGTCGGCAAGGACCGCCGATGGGGCACAGCGTGCTCGACTTTTAATCTATACCACTGGGTGGTATGTTTTTGTGAAAGGACCTCCATGAAGCTCAGGTTGTTTAAAACACGGCGATTTGCCGAGGCGGCCAACAAAGCCTGGATCTGCGATTCGGAGTTGAGGGAGGCGTTTGGCGAAATGCTGAGGGGGCAGGCAGATAATCTGGGCGGTGGTGTCTGGAAAAAACGCCTCAACCAAAATCGACATCGTTCAATCATATTGGCCAAGGGTAGGCACTATTGGGTTTATCAGTTGCTGTTCGCCAAGAAGGATCAAGGCAACATTACGCAGAGCGAACTTGTTTGGTTTCGATCACTGGCCAAAACTTATGAAAGGTTAAACGAAGCACAGATCCAGCAAATGCTGGATCTCAAGGAGTTTGTGGAGATACATCATGACCAAGAAGTATAAAAGCGAGGCGTTTGAGTCCATTCACCAGTCAGCCAAGGCACTTCATGCTGTCGGCGCCATCAGCAAAACCACTCTGCGAGAATATGATGAGGCGTGCTTATCCATGCCAGATCAAATCCCTGCCGAACAGATCAAGCAACTACGTGAAAGCAGCCATGTCAGCCAACCTGTGTTCGCCCGCTACCTGAACACCAGCGCGTCCACGGTCAAAAAATGGGAGTCGGGAGAGAAGCGGCCCAGTGGCATGGCGCTCAAGTTATTGAGTATCGTGCAAAAACATGGCCTGCAGATTCTGGCCTGAGATGGCCCAATGCCAGAATCCACTGAACCCTCACGAACCGCCAAGGTCGATTAGCTACACGGCTCACACGAGCCGATTTTCTGGAGCTGACCCATGGACATCATTCGTATCATCATCGCCATTCTGCTGCCGCCATTGGGTGTGTTCCTGCAAGTAGGTTTCGGCGGTGCATTCTGGCTGAATATCCTGCTGACCCTGTGCGGTTACTTCCCTGGCATCATCCACGCGGTGTACATCATCGCCAAGCGTTGAGGCCTTCAGCCTTTTGCAATGAGCCTTGAGTTGCGCTCATTGCGAAAAGCCAGTTGCTCGATGGTCTGGGTGGCATGTTCGGCCTCTTCCCGCGCTTGCAGGATGATGCCGTGCTGCTCGGATTTGCTGCATACAGGGTCGGCATTACTGGCGTCACCAGTGAGCATGAAGGCCTGGCAACGGCAGCCGCCGAAGTCCTTTTCTTTTTCGTCGCATGAACGGCATGGCTCAGGCATCCAGTCGTAGCCACGAAAGCGATTGAAGCCAAACGAGTCGTACCAGATGTGCTGCATGCTGTGGTCGCGCACATTGGGAAACTGCACGGGCATTTGCCTCGCGCCGTGACAGGGCAGTGCGGTGCCGTCGGGTGTGACTGTCAGGAAGATGCTGCCCCAGCCATTCATGCAGGCTTTGGGGCGCTCCTCGTAATAATCCGGTGTCACGAAGATCAGCTTGCAGGGGTGGCCTTCGGCTTCCAGTTTGGCGCGGTATTCATTGGTGATCCGTTCGGCGCGCACCAACTGCTCGCGTGTGGGCAGCAAACCCACGCGATTGAGTTGTGCCCAGCCGTAGAACTGGCAAGTGGCGAGCTCGACGAAATCTGCTTCCAGCGCAATGCACAGCTCGATGATGCGGTCGATCTTGTCGATATTGTGGCGATGGGTGACGAAGTTCAGCACCATCGGGTAGCCGTGGGCTTTCACCGCTCGGGCCATTTCCAGTTTTTGCGCGAAGGCTTTTTTGGAGCCGGCCAGCAGGTTGTTCACCTGTTCGTCACTGGCCTGGAAGCTGATCTGGATATGGTCCAGGCCGGCTTTCTTGAAGTCGCTGATTTTTTGTTCGGTGAGGCCGATGCCAGAGGTGATCAGGTTGGTGTAGAAACCCAGCTTGCGCGCCTCGCCGATCAGCTCGGCCAAGTCCTGGCGCACCAGCGGCTCACCGCCGGAAAAACCCAACTGCGCAGCACCCATTTCACGGGCTTCGCGAAATACCTTGATCCATTGTTCGGTGCTCAGCTCTTTGCCCTGCTCGGCGAAATCCAGCGGGTTGGAGCAATACGGGCACTGCAGCGGGCAGCGATAGGTCAGCTCGGCCAGCAGCCACAGAGGCAGGCCTATGGCTGGCTTTTCAGGCAAGGGTGATCCAGTGCTCAGCACGGGCGACCTCCATGAATTGCTCGATGTCGTCACTCAGCTCTGGCACACCGGGGAACTGCTTATCCAGCTCGGCAATGATTGCCGCAACGTCGCGCTCGCCGTCGATCAGGCCACCGATCAATGCGGCGCTATCGTTGAGCTTGATCATGCCTTCGGGGTAGAGCAATACGTGGCCTTTCTGAGCAGGCTCGTACTGGTAGCGATAGCCCTGGCGCCAGGTCGGTTTTTTGCTGCGATCAAAGCTCATAGGGTGATCCCTTTATGCCATACCCGCTGTTCGGTCACGCTGTGATACGGCGGGCGTTTGAGTTCGTAGGCCATGCTCATGGCGTCCAGCATGCTCCAGAGGATGTCCAGTTTGAACTGGAGAATTTCCAGCATGCGCTCCTGCCCCTCGCGGGTGGTGTAGTGCTGCAGGGTGATCGCCAAGCCGTGTTCCACATCGCGACGGGCTTGGCCCAGGCGTGTGCGGAAGTATTCGTAACCGGCCGGGTCGATCCACGGGTAATGCTGGGGCCAACTGTCGAGGCGCGACTGGTGGATTTGCGGCGCGAACAGCTCGGTCAGCGAGCTGCTGGCGGCTTCCTGCCAGCTGGCGCGGCGGGCGAAGTTGACATAGGCGTCCACGGCGAAGCGTACGCCGGGCAGCACCAACTCCTGGGAGCGCAGTTGATCGGGGTCCAGGCCCACGGCCTGGCCCAGGCGCAGCCAGGCTTCGATACCGCCGTCTTCACCGGGCGCGCCGTCATGGTCGAGCAGGCGCTGGATCCATTCGCGACGGATTTCACGGTCTGGGCAGTTGGCCAGGATCGCCGCGTCTTTCAGCGGGATATTCACTTGATAGTAGAAGCGATTGGCGACCCAGCCCTGGATCTGCTCACGGCTGGCGCGGCCTTCGTACATCGCCACATGGTAGGGGTGATGGATATGGTAGAAGGCGCCCTTGGCGCGCAGGGCGGCTTCGAACTCAGCCTTGCTCAACGGTGTGTCGGTCATTTCGATCGCTCCTACAATTCAATGCTCATGCCGTCGTAAGCCACTTCGACATTGCGCCGCACCAGCTCCGCTCGCTCGGGGGAGTCTTCATCGAGGATCGGGTTGGTGTTGTTGATGTGGATAAGCACTTTGCGCTGTTTGGGCAGTTGCTCGAGCACTTCAAGCATGCCGCCGGGGCCGTTCTGTGCCAGGTGGCCCATCTCACGCCCGGTGCGGGTGCCGACGCCACGGCGCTGCATTTCATCGTCGTCCCACATCGTGCCGTCCACCAGCAGGCAGTCACTGCCGGCCATGATGTCCAGCAGCGGTGCGTCGACCTTGCCCAGGCCCGGGGCGTAGAACAATTTGCCGCCGGTGCGCAGGTCTTCGACGATCAGGCCAATGTTGTCACCGGGGTGCGGGTCGAAACGGTGCGGCGAATAGGGCGGTGCGGCGCTGCGCAACGGCAGCGGGGTGAAGCGCAGGTTGGGGCAGGCCGGGATGGTGAAGCTGGCGTCCAACTCGATGCGGTTCCAGGCCAGGCCACCGTTCCAGTGGGTCAGCATGGTGAACAACGGGAAACCGGTGCTCAGGTCTTCGTGGACCATGTCGGTGCACCACACCTGGTGCGGGCAGCCTTCGCGCAGGCTCAGCAGGCCAGTGGTATGGTCGATCTGGCTGTCCATCAGGATGATTGCGCTGATGCCGGTATCGCGCAGGGCGCGGCCCGGTTGCATGGGCGCAAAGCCCTGGAGTTGTGCGCGGATATCCGGCGAGGCATTGCAGAGCACCCAATTCACGCCATTGTCGGAGATCGCGATGGATGACTGGGTACGCGCCTGGGCCCGCAGGCTGCCATCGCGAAAACCTGCGCAGTTCACGCAGTTGCAGTTCCACTGCGGGAAGCCACCGCCGGCGGCGGAACCTAGAATCTGGACAAACATGATCGCTCCATCAAGCACAGCTCAAAACAAAAACGCCCCGGGCGAACCGAGGCGTTGTGTCACTCAGCCAATCAACGGCTGGCGAAGTACATGGTGACTTCGAAACCAATACGCAGATCAGTGTAAGCAGGTTTGGACCAGGTCATATTCTTACTCCTATCAAGGGATGGGACGTTCACTACCAAGTAATACATATAGTCCACCTCCCATTGGAGATGTTCAGATATTGCTGCGCAATGTTACGCAATTTTATTCAAGTTAGCGCTGTCTCGGTGGAGAAAGCCTGTTGCAGGGTTGGCAACGATCACGGCGCTGCTTGCCAGTCGTCGCTGATGCGCGGCCCGTTGGCCACGCATTGCCAGCCGCCTGCGGCGTCATTGAGTCGTTGCGCGGCGCGCTGCACATCCTCGCGCGTGCACGCTTGGATCAACTGTTGAATCTGATCCAGATAACCCGACGAATGGCCTGCCAGGTGCGCATGCCAGAGCAAGTCGGCAGCTTCGTTGATAGGCAGCGTCTGGGCCGCGAACTGCTGTGCGAGGGCCTGGTTACCCAAGTCGGGACTGCGCTCGATCAACGACGGCAGTTGCCCCAGGAAGGCCTGCAACTGTTGGACGATGCCGTCTAGGGAGATGGTGGGCGACTGCACCCCAAACAACAGGCCTGTTTGGCCGTTGATCTGTCGGATGCCGCTGAACACGGCGTAGCCGATTTGCAGTTCGACTCTCAAGCGCTGGTAGAACGGCCCCTGGAGCACGTGCCCGAGCAACCGCCAGTTGGCTTCATCGGCTAGGGATTGAGTCGGCGTCGGGCAGAATAACAGTAGCGCTGCTTCGCTGGATTCGGTGCTGACTGCGTGCCAGCGCTTTTGTCCGTCAAGGACGTGAGGTGTATAAGGCACGCTTGCCGGTTGCCCAGGCAGCCGGGCCGCTGCGGCTTTGATCGCGGCTTCACTGGCGGGGGGTAGGCCAGCGCCCAGCGCCTGCCAGCGCGCGGTAGCCCATGATGCTGTTGTCTCCTGAGGCTGGGGCTGAACACCCGCGCAGCAAGCGGGCAACGCCTTGAGCAGTTCGCGGATGGCGATCATCGGCACGGGAGCGGTCGGTGGCAAAGGTTCATCCGAGTTACTCAGACACCGCGCCAACGCTTCGAGCACCGCCGGCATGGGCTCGTGGAGGCCGTGCATCTTCACCAGCCAGTCAGTGGCGATCGTTTCGCAAGACAACTCGACGCCCGCCTGCCGTGCCTGTTCGCGCAACGGCCGCAACAGGCTTTCCAGCCCGGTGGGTACCGCCGAGTCAAACCGCCAGCGCAGGTACAGCGCGCCTTCGCCAGTGTCATCCGCCAAAGCCTGGCTGAAGGTCAACGCTGACAGTTCCCGTCGGCCCCGTGAGCGATCCTGAGCAAAGGTACGCAAGCCACGGTGGGCGCTGGTTTGGCCGCGAATCAGGCCGGCGCGTTCTTCCTTGGCGGGCGCACGAAGCAAAGGGTTATTGGGCGGCAGTTGCCAAGGGTGCCGTGAGGCGGGCAGGTGCAGTGAGTCGAGCATGGCCTTGAGGACTGCGGCGCCTTGTTCCGACAGGTCTTGGGCATCGTTGCGCGCCAACGCCAGGGCGCCTTGGACCTGTTGCTGGCGAGCATTGAGTAAGGCGAACTCTTCGCGTAATGCTGTCCAGTCGCTGTGTGCGAAGAAACTCAGCCAGTCGTGCAGCAACTCTTCGATCGACGTGGCCGGTTCGCGCGCGCTGCCGAGAGTGAAGTGGATATCCAGCACGGCTTGATCCGCGAATTGGTACAGCACGGACGCCTGCAGCGCGGTGGCCAGTCGTCGTGCTTGCAGCTCGGCGAGCAACCCACCGGCGGCCGAGGCGTTGAGCCAGGTGCAGAGAAACGCCAGCGCTTCCCGTGGCGCGTTACAGGTAATGACCTGATGCAGGTGTTGGCCGGCGACGTGCTGATAACGGTGTGCCGGGCCATGCATCAAGGCCGGTGGAGCGGCCTGCGGGTGCAATGGGCCGGGCGTCAGTTGGTCACTGAACTGCTGGGCCAAGGCCTGCAGGTCGGCCAGCGATTGTGGACCGGCGAGGCTCAAGGTCATCTGCCCGCTTTGATAAAAGCGTGTATGGAACCCTCGCAAGGCATGCTGAAAGTCGTCGCTTTCCACCGGCAGGCTGTCGCGGTTGCCGGCATGAAAACCGCGCAAGGGATGATCCGCCGCCAAGCCTTGCAGCAGCGTCACTTGCTGTTGGGCCTTGGCATCCTGGGACCAGGCGATGAACTCCGCCTCCAGCACTTCGCGTTCACGTTGTTGATCGTCGAGGGCCAGGCGCGGGTGAGCCAGCATATCCGCCAAACGCGCCAGCCCGTCTGCAAAAACCGGCACCGGCAGTTCAAAGAAGAACTCGGTGGTGCGCTCACGGGTGCTGGCGTTGACCTGCCCACCGTGGCGCTGCACGTAGGCCATCAGCCCTTCGCCGGCTGGAAAACGCTCGGTACCGAGAAACAACAAGTGCTCAAGAAAATGCGCCAGCCCAGGCCAGGCCAATGGCACGTCATGGCTGCCGGCAGCCACGTGTAAAACGGCGGCGCAGCGTTTCAAGCGTGGCGCATGGCGCAGGCAAACCCGCAGGCCATTGGCGAGGGTCAGGTGAAGGGGATGAGGGTGAACCGGCGCAGGCATGGGCACTTCCGAGGCGTGGGAAGTGCCTATGCTAGCAAACCCAATGGGTCAGGGCTTGTGCAGTGCGCCGTAGAGTTCGGCGCGACGGTCTTGCAGGTAGTGGTTGGCGGCGCGGGCGTCGACAATAGATTGGCGATCCAGGGTGCCGACGATCAAGGCTTCATCCAGGCCGGCCTGGGCAATTCGCTGGCCGTCCGGCGCGGCAATGCTGCTTTGCCCGCAGTAGCGAATCTCGCCTTCGTGCCCGCAGTAGTTGGCATAGGCTACAAAACACTGGTTTTCAAAGGCTCGCGCCCGCACGGTGACGTCGGCAACAAAGTCGAACGGCACCATATTGGCGGTGGGCACCAGAATCAGTTCGGCACCGGCGAGGGCCAGGCGCCGGGTGTTTTCCGGAAACTCCAGGTCGTAGCAAATCAGCATGCCCACCTTCCAACCGTTCAATTCCACCACCGGAAAATCATCGGAGCCGGCGCTGAACATCGAATGGTCAAGATCGCCAAACAAGTGGGTCTTGCGGTAGTTGCACAGGCGCGTGCCCTGGGCGTCGATCAACTGCACGGCGTTGTAGACCTGGCCGTCTTCGGCCCGTTCCGGGTAGCCATACAGGATCGCCAGCCCGGCACTTTGCGCCAGTTCGGCAATCGCCTGCGCCGATGGCCCATCCTGTGCCTCGGCCAGTGCGCCAACGGCTTCGGCGCCAATGTTATAGCCGGTGAGGAACATCTCTGGCAGCACCAGCACATCGGCGCCGTGTGCCTCATGGGCCAGTTGATGCAGGCGCTGCAGGTTGGCGGCCACATCCAGCGGCAGCGGCGGGCATTGGTACAGGGCGACACGCATGCTCAACTCCTTATTCTGCCAGGGCGATTGGCCCTATTTCATCGAACACGTCGCCTGGGCCTGGGTTCTCCGGGTGGGTGCTGCCACCGAAGTGGTTCATGATGCCCCATACCGCGTTGAGCGAGGTTTGTACCGCGCCTTCGACCCAGGCAGGCGTCCACGATACATCATCACCCGCGATGAAGATCCCGCGTTGTTCGGCGGGCATATCCTTCTGCATGAAGTGCGCATACATCCGTTGGTTGTAACGATAGTGACCGGGCAAGGCACCTTTGAAGGCCCCGAGGAAATGCGGGTCGGCCTCCCAGGACACGGTGATCGGGTCGCCGATGATGCGCGCCTTGATGTCGACCTTGGGGTAGATTTTCTTCAGTGCATCGAGGGCCAGTTTCACCCGCTTGTCGATAGGCTGGGGCAGCATCTTCAGCGCGTCGCTCATCCACGAGTAGGACAGGCAGATCACCCCCGGCTTGTCGTCACCGTTATCGAACAGGTAGGTGCCACGGGTAAGGCGGTCGGTGAGGGTCATGCTCATGAGGTCGCGCCCGGTTTGCGGGTCTTTGTCTTTCCAGAATGGGCGATCAACCATCACGAAGGTTTTCGAGGACTGCATGTAGCGAGTGCGATCCAGGGCCATCCACATTTTTTGTGAGAACAGGGTTTCGTCGCATTCGATCTGGGTGGTCAGCAGCCAGCTTTGGCAGGTGGTCAGCACCGCCGCGTATTCACGGGTGTCGCCATAGTTGTCAGTAACAGCAAAGCGGCCCTCGGCGGCGTGGGCAATGCGCTTCACGCCTGCCCGTGGTGCACCTCTATGCAGCGAGCTCAGGCTGGTACCGGCCGGCCAGTGGGCGCAGCGTTCCGGCACATGGCGCCAGATGCCCATGGGCACTTGGGCCACGCCACCGACGATCAAGTGTTGATGATCATCGCAGTTGGTCATCACCACGCGGAAGATTTCCAGCATGGAGTTGGGGAAGTCAGAGTCCCAGCCGCCGGTACCGAAACCGACCTGGCCAAACACCTCGCGGTGGTGGAACGACAATTTGGCGAAGGCTTTGGAGGTGGCGACGAAGTCGTAGAAGGTACGGTCATCCCACAGCGGCACGAGCTTGTTCCACAACTCTTTGAGGCGCGGCACGTCGCGGTCGCGGATCGCCTGCTGGATATCGCCGAACTGCGAACCGGCCTCCAAGGCGTCGGCCCAGGCATCGGCGACTTCCTGGAACAGTGCCGGTAAATCGGAAAGTTTTTGCGCGTAGTGAGTCTGGCCTTCCAGATCGATCACAGTGCTGCCGGACGCCGGCGTCAGCGGGTTGGGAAAGGGCTTGGTTTCCAGTCCCAGCTTGTCCACGTAATGGTAGAACGCCGTGGACGACACCGGGAACCGCATGCCGCCCAGCTCGGCGATGATGCCTTCGGCGCCTTCAAAGGCCTGCGAGCGCAAGCGGCCTCCCATCTTCGAGGCTTCATACACCACGGGCTTGAGCCCGAGTTTCATCAGCTCGTAGGCCGCGACCAGGCCCGCGATCCCGGCGCCGACGATCGCCACTTCGGCGCCGTGATTGGCCGCAGGAATACTGCCCAGCCCGGCGGGGTGTTCGATCCAGTCATCAAAGGCAAACGGGAAATCCGGGCCGAAGATGGTGATGGGTTTCTTGCCATCGCCCGGGTGGCGATTGGGCTTGCTGAGAGTGCTGGACGGAATGCTCATGGCTGACCTTACTGACGGCTCGGCGGGAGGAGGGCCCGTTGAGTATAGGAAAAGATGGCAGCCAGTTTAGGGAACGTTACGCGCGTTAATAAGACGCAATCTGTCGTCGGATTGCGCTAGTTTTAGTCAATGTGACGAGCTAAGTGGTCAGATTGGTTGTCCGCGATCCAATTTGTTACTGAGGATGATCGAGGTGGTGGTTTTCTCCACGCCGTCGACACTGCCGATCTGGTCCAGCAATTGGTCCAGTTGCTCCGGCGAATCGGTGCGCAGCCAAGCCACGTAATCGAACTCCCCACTCACCGCGCACAGCTGCTGCACTTGCGCCATGGCGCTCAGCCTGCGCAACACCTCTTTGCCGGAGCGGGGTTGCACGGTAATGCCCACGTAAGCCTGCAACCCACCATCCGCAACGCGCTGGCCCAGGCGCACGCCGTAACCGGTGATGACCTGGGTTTTCTCCAGGCGGGCCAGACGCGACGTGACGGTGGTGCGGGCGATGCCCAACTGCCTGGCGAGCATGGCCACGCTTTCACGGGCGTTGAGCTGCAGGGCGGCGATCAGTTGGCGGTCGATTTCGTCTAGGGCGGGCAAGGGGAGAGCTCCAGTGCGGGAGGGCAATGGGCAAGCATGGTACAGGCTTGGCCTGGCTGAAAGAACCGTGATGCCAGATACGCAAAAGCCGCGCAGTGCGCGGCTTTGAGTATGGTGGGCCCAGTAGGACTCGAACCTACGACCAAGGGATTATGAGTCCCCTGCTCTAACCAACTGAGCTATAGGCCCTCAGTAGGTCGCGGATTATAGCGATGGTTTGTTCACTGTGCCATCCGAAAAATCCTTGTGCCGTGTACGAAGGAAGCTGGCGGCAAAAAGCTCCGGCGGCAGGGGCAGGCTGACGATGTAGCCTTGCATCTGTTCACACCCCTCGCTTGCGAGGAATGCTTGTTGTGCCGGGGTTTCCACGCCTTCGGCGATGATGGTGAATTGCATGCTGTGGCCAAGGGCGATGATGGCGCGCACGATGGCTGCATCGTGAGGGTCGTCGGGCAAGCCGCGGACGAAGGATTGATCGATCTTGAGGAAGTCCAGGGGCAGGCGTTTGAGGTAGCTGAGGGACGAGTAGCCGGTGCCGAAATCATCGATTGCCAGCTGTACGCCCAGGCGCTTGAGTTGGTGCAACACCGCCAGTGCTTCTTCGGCTTGGCTCATGATGAAGTTTTCGGTGATCTCCAGCTGCAGGCAGCCGGGTTCGAGGTGGTAATCGCGCAGCAGTTGTTCGATGCGTGACAGCAGGTTGGGGTGACGCAGTTGCGCGCCTGCAAGGTTGACCGACAGGGGGCCGAAATCCTCGAAAGCCGCTTGCCAGGCGTGCAACTGCCGGCAGGCCTGTTCCAGTACCCAGTCGCCGATTTGCAGGATCATGCCGTTCTCTTCGGCCAGGGCAATAAAGTGCTCGGGCGGGACCTCGCCCAAGGTCGGGTGGTGCCAACGGATCAAGGCTTCGGCGCCGATCAGTTGTTGGGTGACCAGGCTGCGTTTGGGTTGGTAATACAGGCTCAATTCTTCACGTTCGATGGCGCGTCGCAGTTCGTGCTCCAGCGCTACGCGTTCATTGGCCTGGGCGGTCAGGTCGCGGGTGTAGCGCTCGACCCGGTTGCGCCCCTTGGCTTTGGAGCGATACATCGCGGCGTCGGCATTTTTGACCAGGGTGGCGACGTCGGTACCGTCTTGCGGATACAGACTGGTGCCGATACTCGCGCTGATGAAGAACTCATGCTCGCCGGCCTGGAATGGCGGGGTAAAACAGTCGAGCAGTTTGTTCGCCAAGTGCTGGGCGTCGCTGGCCTGTTGCAAGCCGGGCAGCAGGATGATGAATTCGTCGCCGCCCAAGCGAGCAACGGTGTCCACGTCCCGCAACTGCTCCTTGAGGCGTACGGCGATGTCTTTGAGCAGCAGGTCGCCAACCGGGTGGCCGAGGCTGTCGTTGATGTGCTTGAAGCGGTCGAGGTCGAGAAACAGCACCGCGCCCTGTTTACCACTTTCCTGCTGGCCGTTGAGGGCGGCCTGCAGCCGGTTTTCAAACAGGGTGCGGTTGGGCAGGCCAGTCAATGGGTCGTGGTGGGCCTGATAATCCAGGCGGGCCTGGGCCAGCTTGAGGCTGGAGATGTCGGCAAACACAGCAACGAAGTGCGTGACCAATTGCTCGCGGTTACGCACAGCGCTGATGGTCAGCCAGCTCGGATACACCTCGCCATTCTTGCGGCGGTTGGAGATCTCTCCTTGCCAGTGGCCATAGGTCGTCAACTGGTGCCACATCGCCGCATAGAACGCGCTGTCGTGCAGGCCGGAGGCGAGCAGGCGCGGGGTATGGCCAAGGGCTTCAACCTCGCTGTAGCCGGTTATCTCCGTGAAGGCGCGGTTGACGGCGCTGATGTTCTGCCGTGTGTCGGTGATCAAGACGCCTTCGGCGGTGCTTTCGAACACCGTGGCGGCCTGCTGCAGTTTTTCCTGCATCAACTGGCGTTCGGTGATGTCCCGGGCGATGGTCAGCATGCAATCTTCGTCGCCAATCGGCAGTGGGCGGCTGGACACTTCGCACAGGCGAATCTGGCCGTCGGCACGACGGATATGACAGATGAAATCGCGGACAAAGCCGTCGCGTTGCATCAATTCCAGCATGTGCTTGCGTTCGTTGAGGTCGACCCAGATGCCCAGGTCCAAGGCAGATTGGTCGAGTGAAGAGGCGCTGGTGAAGCCGGTCAGGTGGCTGAAACCTTCGTTCACTTCAATCAGCAGGCCATCCCTTTGGCGACTCAGTAGTAAACCGTCGGGGGAAGCATGGAATGCCTTGGCGAATTTCTCTTCGGAGGTTTGCAACTGCTGTTGGGTTTCCTTGAACTCGGTGATATCGCGCACCACCACCACTAGGGCTTCAGTGGTATCGAGTTGGAACGGCTCAGCTGAGATCAGCCCGGTAAATGCCTGACCATTGCTGCGCAGAAAGGACATTTCCAGGTTACGGATACTGGTGGTCTGTACCCGCTGCAGCAAATCCGGACCGACGCCCTGAATGCCCCATATATTCAGATCTGAGGCGGTTTTGCCTACCACCTCGTCGGCGCGCAGCCCAATCTGGTCCTCGAATGCCTTGTTGACCTCCAGCAGGCAGCCATCAGACATCCGGGCAATCACCAGGATGTCCGGGCACTGCTGAAACACCGAGGCAAATTTCTGCTCGGACAATTGCAGGGCTTCTTCGGTGCGCTTGGCTTCGCTGATATCGATCATCAGGCCGCGCAGCACTGGCTCGTGGCCGTGTTCGATCAGGCTGACAATGTCACGTACCCACAGGCAGCGGCCATCAGCGGTGATGACCCGGTAATCAATACTGTGATCACGGTTGGCACGAGTTTCCCGATAGCAATAGGCCTCGGCGCGGGTCAGGTCAGCGGGATGGATGATGTTGCGCCAGAAGCCTGGAATCAGCCAATGGGCGCGGGGATAGCCAAGCAGGTCTTCGGCATGGGGCGACACATAGCTGTAGGTGAAGTCGCTGATGCTTGCTTCCCAGGCGATGGCGGACAAGCTCTCCACCAAGCCGCGATAGTGGTACTCGCTGCTTCGCAGTTCTTGCTCAAGGGCGACCCGACGGGAAATTTCCGAGCTGAGCCGGCGATTGATCCGAATGACGATCGCCAGCACCGTACTCAACAGCAGCACCGCTGGCAGGCCGTACGTGAGCAGGTCAGCCCAGAAGGTACGGTGATCGGTGAAGCTGCCGACCCAGTGTTGCTGGATCGCATCAGTTTCCGCTGAACTGAGATCGGCGAGGACTTTGTCCAGGATGCCCACCAGGATTTTCTCATCCCGCGGCACGCCCATCGCCAGTTGGTAGCGGTAGGGCGTTTCGCCGCTGACGTACAGGCCGTCGAGCTTGAGTTGGCGCAGGCTCCAGACGCTGGAGGCGAGGTCGCCGACCACGGCATCCACTTCATCGGTGGCCAGGGCTTGCAGCGTCGAACTGACGTTGGGCAGGGCGACCAGATTCAGGTCCGGATGGTGGGTGCGGAGCAATTCATGGGGGGCGTAGTTCTCCACCACGGCAATTTTCAGCCCGTACAAATCCTTGAGGCTGCGTGGTTTCGCGCCGCCTTCATGGGCCAGGATGACGATGGGAAAGTCGAGATAGGGGCGTGTGAAGGCCAGGAAGTTTTGGCGTTCGGGGGTGGACATAATGCCCGGCAGCAGGTCGAGCTGATTATTGCGGGCTTGTTCAAGCACTGCGGTCCAGTTCACCGGTTCGATCAGTTTGATTCGCACACCCAGGCGGTCCTGAAGCAGGCGTACGTAATCGGCTGCCAAGCCCTGATATCGGCCATTTTCATCGCGATATTCAAAAGGTGGCCAAGACGCATCCACGCCTAGGCGCAGCTCCTGATGGTCCGCCAACCAGCTACGCTCATCATCCGTAAGAGTCAACGCGCCAGCCGTTGCGGTCCAGGTCAGCAGCGACAGCAGTATCACGGTCGGCAATCTGGGCATAACGGTCTCGTTATGGCACGGGGAATGTCTCGAGTGTAGACGGGCATTGCGAGGGTGGGGTGGTGCGGGGCAGTTAATCTGTCAAAGCAATCGGTAGAAAGCAAAACCCCCGGCCTGGGCCGGGGGTTCTGGTATCACTCGTCGAGGAAGGAGCGCAGATGCTCGCTTCGCGTCGGGTGGCGCAACTTGCGCAGCGCCTTGGCTTCGATCTGACGGATCCGCTCACGGGTCACGTCAAACTGCTTACCGACTTCCTCAAGGGTGTGGTCGGTATTCATGTCGATGCCGAAACGCATGCGCAGTACCTTGGCTTCACGGGCAGTGAGGCCGGACAGTACGTCGCGAGTCGCTTCTTTCAAGCTCTCAACAGTGGCGACATCGATTGGCGACTGCATGGTCGAGTCTTCGATGAAGTCACCCAGATGGGAGTCTTCGTCATCACCAATCGGCGTTTCCATGGAGATCGGCTCTTTGGCGATCTTCAGTACCTTGCGGATTTTATCCTCAGGCATTTCCATGCGTTCGCCCAGCTCTTCCGGGGTCGGTTCGCGACCCATTTCCTGCAACATCTGCCGGGAAATGCGGTTGAGCTTGTTGATGGTCTCGATCATGTGCACCGGAATACGGATGGTGCGGGCCTGGTCGGCGATCGAGCGAGTGATCGCCTGACGGATCCACCAGGTGGCATAAGTCGAGAACTTGTAGCCGCGACGGTATTCGAACTTGTCCACCGCCTTCATCAAGCCGATGTTGCCTTCCTGGATCAGATCAAGGAACTGCAGGCCACGGTTGGTGTACTTCTTGGCGATGGAGATCACCAGACGCAAGTTCGCTTCAACCATCTCTTTTTTCGCGCGGCGGGCCTTGGCCTCACCGATCGACATGCGACGGTTGATGTCTTTGATTTCTGCAATCGTCAGGCCGGTTTCGGTCTCAAGCGCGGTCAGCTTCTGCTGGCAACGGATGATATCGGGCTGCAGGCGACCTATGGCTTCGGCGTATTTCGCCTTGCCCTTGGCCAGTGCGTCGCTCCAGCTTTCGTCAACTTCGTTGCCCGGGAACTGGCGCAGGAAATCGGTACGCGGCATGCGCGCATCACGCACACAGAGCTGCATGATCGCACGCTCTTGGGCACGCAGACGCTCAAGAGCACTGCGAACACGCTCAACCAGGCCTTCGAATTGCTTGGGCACCAGCTTGATCGGCATGAACAGCTCAGCCAGGGCCACCAGCTCGGCAATTGCCTGCTTGTTGCCGCGACCGTGCTTCTTCAGGGCCTTGCGGGTGATTTCCATTTGATCGGAAACCGCACCGAAGCGCTGGGCCGCGATGACCGGGTCTGGACCGCTTTCGGCTTCTTCTTCGTCGTCGCTGCTTTCAGCTTCGTCGTCGTCGGAGTCGTCGTCCGCTTTTGCGGCTTTCGCATCAACAGGCGGCGGTACTTCGGCGGCAGGCGGCGCAATGCCGTCGTCCGGGTCGATATAACCGCTCAGGACGTCGGACAGGCGGCCACCTTCGGTGGTGACGCGGGTGTACTCGGCGAGAATGTGGTCAACCGTGCCAGGGAAGTGCGCAATGGCGCCCATCACTTCACGGATACCCTCTTCGATACGCTTGGCGATTTCGATCTCGCCTTCGCGTGTCAGCAGCTCGACGGTACCCATTTCGCGCATATACATGCGCACAGGGTCTGTCGTGCGGCCGATATCGGTCTCTACTGCAGCCAGCGCGGCAGCAGCTTCCTCAGCGGCGGCCTCGTCGGTATCAGCGTCGGCCAGCATAAGGGAATCCTTATCTGGCGCGACTTCGAATACGTTGATCCCCATGTCGTTAATCATGCGGATGATGTCTTCCACCTGCTCAGGATCTGAAATATCCTCAGGCAGGTGGTCGTTGACCTCCGCGTAAGTCAGGTAACCCTGCTCACGACCAAGAAGTATCAACTCTTTGATACGAGACTGCTGTTGCGCTTTTCCGGACATAACACCCTATCCACTGAAGGTCTTGGCGGGCAAAAAACAAGCCGAGGATTATACCCGAGCTATGACCTCACACGCCAGCTGAGGTCGGGTTTGATGCGTAAACATTCTGTTTTAAGAGGTCGCGCATCTGTTTTGCTATCTGAATCTGCTCTTCAGCCGATAATCCCGGCTGCCTTGCTCTCTTGATAAGTTCATCGAGGGTCTGAGTGTGTTGACCCGCGGATAACCTATTAATGGTGTCTAAAAACTGTTGTTCAAGGTTGTCGCCGTCAATTAGCCACTCCTTTTCCGCCAGTGCCCGCAATAAACGGCCCTGTTCCGTGCCATGCCAGCGAGCCATCAACTGGATTGAGTTTAGCTTAGGGTTTTTCTGCACGGCTTCGATCAGTGCGATAAGCACCTGAGCATAGGTATTGCTCTCGTTGGCAAAGTGGTCGGCACTTTCAACCTTACCGGCCAATTGCGGGTGATGAATCAGTGTGCGCAGTGCAATCAATGTGGGGGCTTCCACCGCTACGGGCGTGCGTGGTGCGTAGGCTTCATCGCGATCACCGCGTTTGCCGTTTTTGCTCCAGGGCTTTTTGTCCCACTTCTTGCCGCCGGCGCCGGGCTTCTTCGGCGTCCATTCCTGTTGGGGGGCGAAGGCCTCCTGAGGTTGGTGGAAGTCGGCATAGTCCGGCATGGCGTCGTAATCCATGCCGGGGTCGTAGGCTGGCGGTGCATCCTGCGGGGCGCTGTGCACCAGCTGGCTTACGGCTTCACCGCTTAAACCAGTGATCTCCAGCAGGCGCTGGCGCATCAGCGTGCGCAAATTAGCGCCCGGGACTTTGTCGATCAGCGGCGCCGCGAGGGTGGCCATATGGGCCTTGCCTTCGAGGGAGCGCGGGTCGGCTTCTTCGGTCAGCTGCTGGAAAAAATAATCCGCCAGCGGCTGCGCATGTTGATTGATACGTGCGCGGAACGCGTCGGTACCTTCCGAGCGCACCAGGGTGTCCGGGTCTTCGCCTTCAGGCAGGAACAGGAAGCGTGCGCGGCGCCCATCCTGCAGGCTCGACAGCGTGGCTTCGAGCGCGCGCCAGGCGGCGTTGCGGCCCGCCTGGTCGCCGTCGAAGCAAAACAGCACGCTGGGCACGACGCGGAACAGGCGCTTCAAATGTTCTTCGCTGGTGGCGGTGCCGAGGGTCGCGACCGCGTTACGCAAGCCTTGTTGGGCCAGGGCGATCACGTCCATATAGCCTTCAACCACGATGATCTCGTCGAGGTTGCGGTTGTTCTTGCGCGCCTCGAACAGGCCGTAGAGTTCCTGGCCCTTGTGGAACACCGGGGTCTCCGGAGAGTTCAGGTACTTGGGCTTGTCGTCCCCGAGTACACGGCCGCCGAAGGCGATGATGCGGCCACGGCTGTCGCGGATCGGGAACATCACCCGGTCGCGGAAGCGGTCATAGCGCTTGCCGGTCTCGGCGTTTTCCACCAGCAGGCCGGCATCGATCATGGCCTTTTGCTGGAGGGTGTCGCTGCTCAGGTGTTTATACAGATTGTCCCAGCCCGGCGGAGCGAAGCCGAGGCCGAAGTCCCGGGCGATTTCGCCGGTGAGGCCGCGCCCTTTAAGGTAATCGACAGCGGCCTTGCGCTGCGGGTGGCTCTTGAGTGCCTGGCGGTAAAAATCGGCAGCAGCGGTGAGCAGCGGATACAGCGGCGAATCGGTGGGTTGCCGCGGTTTGTGCGGCCGGCCACTTTCTTCGCGGGGCACTTCCATGCCGGCGGCTTTCGCCAGGTCCTCGACAGCCTGGGGGAAGTCCAGGTTGTCGTGGTCCATCAGGAAGCCCAGGGCATTCCCGCCCGCCCCGCAACCGAAGCAGTAATAGAACTGCTTGTCGGGGCTGACGCTGAAGGATGGGGTTTTTTCTTTATGAAAAGGGCAGCAGGCGGTGTAGTTTTTGCCGGCTTTTTTCAGCTGTACGCGTGAGCTGACAACATCGACGATGTCGGTGCGGTTCAGAAGGTCGTCAATAAAGCTCTGGGGAATCAGCCCGGCCATGGCGTTCTCGTCATCACTGCGTGTAAATGAGGGCCCGTGACGTGTTCAAGCGCACGTAAGGAGTGCTCGATCATCATCGTCTGCATGGGTCATCAGGGAGTGTATCTGCCGAATATTTACTGAGGATAGTTTCTGATCGGTCTTCGGCATGGAAATGTTGCCCGGGCGTCCGGTCTAGGCCAATGGCGGCCTCGGAAACGCATCGTTGGGCACAGCCGATACAGTTGATCGTCTGTTTGAAGAATAGGTGTGCTCGTCAGTAGCCTTGTTAGGCTCGTCAGAAGAGACGTGCACCGCTGGCAAAAGAGCCAGCCCTGACGTGTGAAGCAGTGTCTCGGTCGCATGTGCGGCGTCGACGGTGAAGCATCAAGCGATATCCGCAAATGCCAACAGCCCGGCTGAGGGCCGGGCTTGGCAGAAGCTTGCTACGAACGTCTGTGTATTAGTACAGACGAACGGCGCGGCGCTGTTCGCGCTGAACTTTCTTAGCGTGACGCTTAACAGCGGCTGCTGCTTTGCGCTTACGCTCAGAAGTTGGCTTCTCATAAAATTCGCGGCTACGAACTTCAGCCAGAACACCGGCTTTTTCGCAGGAGCGCTTGAAACGACGCAGAGCTACGTCGAAGGGTTCGTTCTCTTTTACTTTGACGGCTGGCATCCAGAGCTACCTTCTTTCATTACCGGGAATCAACGTTCTCGTCGCAAAAAATTCGCGGCTGAGGTCGTCGGTTTTTAAGGGTTGCGGATGTTAACCCCTCATTGCCCGGAATGCAAAGCCTCTGATCGAAAACCGCTAGTCGGGAGGGGGAGTGGCGACTATTATGCGCGCCTTCGAATTCAGCCTCTACAAGGCGCAAACCCATGCTAGTACTGGGACTTGAAACCTCCTGCGACGAAACCGGAGTCGCACTATACGACAGTGAACGCGGGCTTTTGGCCGATGCACTGTTCAGTCAGATCGACCTGCATCGCGCCTATGGCGGCGTGGTGCCGGAGCTTGCCAGCCGCGATCACGTCAAGCGCATGCTGCCGCTGATCCGCCAGGTGCTGGATGAAGCCGGCTGTGTGGCTACCGAGATCGATGCCATCGCTTACACCGCCGGCCCCGGATTGGTCGGAGCCCTGCTGGTTGGGGCCTCTTGCGCCCAGGCGTTGGCGTTTGCCTGGGGCATTCCTGCCCTTGGTGTGCACCATATGGAAGGCCATTTGTTGGCGCCCATGCTGGAAAAAACACCGCCGGAGTTCCCGTTCGTCGCTTTGTTGGTTTCGGGGGGGCATACGCAGCTGGTTCAGGTGGACGGGATCGGCCAATACACACTGTTGGGCGAGTCGCTGGACGATGCCGCCGGTGAAGCGTTCGACAAAACCGCGAAGATGATGGGACTTAATTATCCGGGTGGTCCGGAAATCGCCCGCCTTGCCGAGAACGGCGTTGCCGGTCGCTACACCTTCCCGCGGCCGATGTGTGATCGTCCTGGCTTGATGTTCAGTTTCAGCGGCTTGAAAACCTCTGCCTTGAACACCTGGCAGCAGAGCGTCAGCGCCGGGGACGACGGCCAGCAAGCCCGTTGCGACATCGCGCTGGCGTTCCAGCAGGCTGTGGTGGAGACTTTGACCATCAAGTGCAAGCGCGCCCTGAAACAGGCGGGCATGAAGCGGCTGGTGATCGCAGGCGGCGTCAGCGCCAACAAGGCGTTGCGCAGTTCCCTGGAAAAAATGCTCGGCGACATGAATGGCAATGTGTTCTACGCACGCCCTGAGTTCTGCACTGACAACGGCGCAATGATCGCCTATGCCGGTTGCCAGCGCTTGCAGGCCGGACAGCACGAAAGCCTGGCGATCAGCGTGCAGGCGCGCTGGCCGATGGAACAATTGCCGCCGTTGTAAGGTTCAAGGGCGCCGAGTCCAGGCGGGATATTTAAAAATGCCGTTCGCGCCCGGCAAACAGGTCGCGTAGATTGCCGCGGTGGCGCCAGACGATCAGCAGTGTCAGCACGCTCATCGGTAACAGCGCTTGCGGTTCCTGCCAGGCCAGCAACGGCAGGGTCAGCGGCGTAGCAATCAGCGCGGCCAGCGAGCTGGTACGGGTCAGGTAGAACGTCAGCAGCCAGGCGAGCATGGCCAGTAACGCCGCAGGAGGGTAAATACCCAGCAGCATGCCGGCCGCCGTGGCTACGCCCTTGCCGCCGCGAAAACGGAAGTACAACGGGAACAGGTGGCCCAGGACGGCACATAGGCCCACCCAGGCTTGCTGCTGCAAGCCAAGGCCGACGAGGCTGGCGATCAGCACGGGCAGCAGGCCTTTGCAAACGTCGCCCAGCAAGGTCAGGACGGCGAGTTTCTTGCCGGCCAGGCGCAACATATTGGTGGCGCCGGCATTGCCTGAGCCACTCATTCGCGGATCGGGGTTTCCCGTCAAGCGGCTGAGCAAAATGGCGAAGGACAGCGAGCCGAGCAGGTAGGCGAAAATCGCCAGTGACCAAAACATGCTAACTATTCCGGGCGAGGACGCCCTGATTCTAACGGGGCATCGCGCCCTTGTCGTGCTGCGGAGAAAAGTGCTTGGACAGAGTGTTTATCGAAGGCCTGGAAGTCGACACCGTGATCGGGGCTTACGACTGGGAGCGCGGAATCCGGCAATGCCTGCGCCTGGACCTGAGCTTCGCCTGGGATAATCGCCCAGCTGCGGCCGGTGATGACCTGACCCTGGCACTGGATTACGCCAGGGTGTCTGCGCGTATCCAGGCCTTTGCCGAGCAGTCCCAGTACCAACTGGTGGAAACCTTTGCCGAGCGTCTGGCCGAAGTGCTGATGAGTGAATTCCAGATTCCCTGGCTGCACCTCAAGTTGACCAAGCCCGGCGCGGTGCCGGCTGCCAAGGGCGTGGGCGTGGAGATCGAGCGCGGATGTCATTGACTCAGGTTTACCTCGGGCTTGGCAGCAATATCGACCGCGAGGCTCGTCTATGTGCCGGCTTGGATGCGTTGGCCGGTTTCTTGACGGATATGCGCTGTTCGGCGGTGTTCGAAAGCCAGCCGGTGGGGATCAAAAGTGGGCCGTTTTTCAATCTGGTGGTGTCGGCTTATACCGACCTGCCGTTGATGGAGTTGGATCGTCGTTTGAAATCCATCGAGGCTGACAATGGCCGATACGCGCCAGACCGCAAAGGCCTGCCGCTGGATATCGATGTGTTGTTGTATGGCGATCTGGTGGGCAATTTCGATGGCTTGATCTTGCCGCGAGCCGAAATCCTGAAAAACGCCTTTGTGTTGTGGCCGCTGTCGATGATGGCGCCGGACCGTATGCACCCTGAGGCTGGCAGGACAATGGCCGAATTATGGCGAGACGCGCAGATTGATCAGGTATTGGCACCGGTTGCGTTCGAATGGCAGGGTCAGCCACTCACGCCACGAGCTGTTTTGTAGGAGCCGAGCTTGTTGTGGCGAGGGAGCTTGCTCCCGCTGGGTCGCGAAGCGGCCCCACTATCTTTTGGGGGGGTCGCCCCGGGAGGCCCCGCCCGGCCCCCGGGGGCGCGCGCCCCCCCCCCCCCCCGGCCCCCCCCACGCGCGGGGGGTTGCTT
>NZ_WKFA01000069.1:0-26878 GCF_021605325.1 Pseudomonas sp. PA-7-1E | reverse complement strand
CGTTACCGCAGGAATGGATATGTACACGGTCCAACTGTGTTGACTGTCAGGCCGTCTTCGCAGGCAAGCCAGCTCCCACATTGGATCGCGGGGCATCAGTTATATCTGTGTCGGCTGCCAGGCCGTCGCGGGAGCAAGCTCCCTCGCCACAGATTTAGCGTCGTGCCGAAGTTGTGTAGATCCCTATGCACATGAAGGCATACCTCACCACCCCTCTTTCAACATCCGCAGCTCCAGATGCTGCAACAACATAATCGTCTTGCCATCCACAATCTCCCCGCTCTGCACCATCGCCAGTGCCTGCTCAAAGCCCAGCTCCAGTACCTCGATATCCTCGCCCTCTTCTTCCAGGCCTCCGCCCGCTCCCACTCGGTCGCCTGGCTGGTATTCACCGATAAAAAAGTGAATCCGCTCCGTCACAGATCCCGGGCTCATGAACGCCGCGTAGATTTTCTCAACATGCCCGACGCGATAGCCGGTCTCTTCCTCGGCCTCCAGGCGGATGCGTTCTTCGGCGCTGGCGTTATCGAGCAAACCGGCCGCCGCTTCAATCAGGTAGCCGGGGTAATCGTTGACGAAAGTGGGCATGCGGAACTGGCGAATCAGCAAGACTGTGCGTTGCTCACGGTTGTACAACAGGATGGTCGCACCGTTGCCCCGGTCATACACCTCGCGGGTCTGGGCTTGCCAACTGCCGTCGCGACGGCGCAGGTCGAAGCTGTATTTCTTCAGCAGGTACCAGTTGTCCGAGAGGGTTTCTTCGGCGGTGATGCGCACGGGGCTGTTGTTCATGTGTGGGCCTTTGCAGGTAGGGCAGGTTCGAGCCGTCCACCCTATCAACCCGCGCGAGGATTGTTCAATGCTGTAACACTTTCATCCGTCACGGCCGTCGCATTAATGCCTACCCGCCCAGGCCATCTGGTAAAACCCGTGCTTCATCTTTGTTCTGGAACCTTCATGTCTTCTGTTTCTATGCCCCGCCGGGGCCTGCGCTGGCTTGTCTGGCTGTGCATGGCCGTGTTGGTTGTCGGCCTGCCGGTCGGCTGCGCCGTGTTGCAACACAAGGAACGCGAACTTGTGTTTCGCATCGAGCCGGGAACCGCCGGCTGGTACACCGGCCTGCCCAAGGCGGTGCAGGAATTCGAACTCACGCCCGCCAGTTTCAAAGCAGGGCAGAACATTCATGGCTGGTGGTACCCGGCAGCCAACAAAGACGCGCCCGCCATCCTCTACCTGCACGGGGTACGCTGGAACCTCACGGGCCAATTGTTTCGCATCGAGCAACTGCATGCCCTGGGCTTTTCGGTCCTGGCCATCGACTATCGCGGCTTTGGCCAAAGCCAGGGCGACCTGCCCTCGGAAGCCACGGTGTACGAGGACGCACGCATTGCCTGGGAGCGTTTCCAGACCCTGCAACCAGACCCCGGCAAACGCCTGATCTACGGGCACTCCCTGGGTGGCGCGGTCGCCATCGACCTCGCTGCCGAGTTGGGCAAGCAGGTGCCATTGCCGGTGCGTGGGCTGGTGATCGAGTCCACGTTCACCTCCCTGGCAGATGTCGCCACGGCCGTTGCCAACACCTCATTGCCGGTACGCTGGTTGCTGTCGCAGAAGTTCGATTCCATCGACAAGATTGCCGACATCCACATGCCGCTGCTGGTGGTCCACGGCCTCGACGACCGCTACGTACCACCGCGCTTCAGCCAGCAGTTATTCGAAGCCGCCCAGCAACCCAAACACCTGTTGCTGGTGCCCGGTGCCAGCCATAACAACAGCATGAACCTCGCCGGACGCAGCTATGGCCAGGCGTTGGAAAACCTGATGCGCACGAAGATGCCTGCCCAGGTGGTGACACACTCCACAGGCCGCGATAACGCCTCGTAAATACGCTTTTCGACACTGGGTTCGCGCTTGGCTGTCAAGCGCAAACCCTGGCCATGTTGGCCCGAAATACAAGTTGATCAAATAATGATCTTCGCTGAAATCGCCAACGCTGCCGGGCCTTCGCAAAGTTATCCACAGAGATACCCACGGTTTTCGTGGACAACTCTTTTTATATTTTTACGGTTTTTTTGCTCAAGCCGTGCTTCCAGGAAAGGTACCGGGCAACAGGATTTCGCGATTCACTTCGCGTATATCCTTATAGCCACAGAGCGCCATCGACACATCCAGTTCGCGGGCGATGATATCGAGGGCCTTGGTCACGCCCGCCTCGCCCATAGCCCCTAGCCCATACAAGTGCGGGCGGCCAATCATGGTGCCCTTGGCGCCCAGCGCCATGGCCTTGAGCACGTCCTGGCCGGAACGAATACCGCCGTCGAGCCACACTTCAATGCGGTTGCCCACGGCCTCGACAATCGCCGGCAATTGGCTGATGCTCGACGGCGCGCCATCAAGCTGGCGGCCACCGTGGTTACTCACCACCAACGCATCGGCACCGCAATCGGCCGCCAAGCGCGCATCCTCCACATCGAGAATGCCCTTGATGATCAGCTTGCCGCCCCAGCACCGCTTGATCCACGCCACATCGTCCCAGCTCAGGCGCGGGTCAAATTGCTGGGCGGTCCACGACGACAGCGAACTCATGTCGGCCACGCCCTTCACATGCCCGACGATATTGCCGAAACCACGCCGCTGGGTACCCAGCATGCCCATCACCCAGCGAGGCTTGGTGATCATGTTGAGAATGTTCGGCAGGGTCAGCTTGGGCGGCGCGGACAAACCATTGATCAAGTCCTTGTGGCGCTGCCCCAGAATCTGCAAATCCAGGGTCAGCACCAATGCATCCACCCCGGCCGCCTTGGCGCGCTCGATCAACTGCTCGATAAAACTGCGGTCGCGCATCACATACAACTGGAACCAGAACGGCTGGCCGACATGCTCGGCGATGTCTTCCAGCGAACAGATACTCATGGTCGACAAGGTGTAGCGCAGCCCGAACGCAGCAGCGGCACGGGCAGTGAGGATTTCGCCATCGGCGTGCTGCATGCCCGCCAGGCCAGTCGGCGCCAACGCCACGGGCATGGCCATGTGCTGGCCGATCATGCTGGCGCGGATCGAACGCTCGTCGATATTGCGCGCCACCCGTTGGCGGAACTTGATACGCGCAAAATCAGTTTCGTTGGCGCGGTAGGTGCTCTCAGTCCAGGAGCCGGAATCGGCGTAGTCGTAGAACATGCGGGGCACACGTTTTTGCGCCAGCTTGCGTAAGTCTTCGATGGTTGTGATCAACGGCATCGGGTCACCTCTCCCTGAACTGAACACAGAGAGTAACCGGCAGGAGCGTGGGCAACCAGCCGTTGCGTTTAGATGGGCCGGCGATTAATCTCGCACAAACCCGCAATAAAGCGCACAAACATGCATAACACTCATCAAGCCATCGACCTGCCTTCCCTGCGCAAACAGAAGATCTTGTTGTTGCTGGAACGCGACGGCAAGGTCACTGCCTCCGAGTTGGTCGAGCATTTTGCCGTGTCCCAGGACACCATCCGCCGCGACCTCGGCGAACTCGCTGCCGCAGGCCTGTTGCAACGCGTACATGGCGGCGCCCTGCCCCGACCCAAGGACACCGGCAAGGATTTCTTTACCCGTGTCGGGGAAACCAACGAGGTCAAGCGCCACCTCGCTCGCGTGGCGGCGGAGCGGGTTGAAGACGGCCAGATCGTGCTGTTCGATTCTGGCTCCACCACCTTGCAGATCGCACAATGCTTGCCCCATGCACTGCACCTGACCGTGGTCACGCCATCCCCCATGATCGCCATCGCCCTGGCCGACCATCCGCATATAAAAGTGATCCTGGCCGGCGGCCAACTCAACCCCGCCACGCTCTCCACCGGCGGCCATGACGCGGTGCGGCTGATCCAGAGCGTCAAGGCCGACCTGTTGTTCACCGGGGTTTGCGCACTGCATCCGCAAGTGGGCATCACCTCGCTGCATTTTGGTGAAGTCGCCGTCAAGCAAGCCTTGCTCGACAGCGCGTCCCACGTCATCGCCGTGACCACCTCAGACAAGCTCGGCGCGGTGGAACCCTTTGTGGTGGCGCCTTGCAGCCGTATTCATACGCTGATTACCGAGTGGGACGCGCCGGAGGTGCAAGCATATGAACAGTTGGGGTTGCAGGTGCAGCGGGTGGACGTGCAGTGATGCAAACCCTGTGTAGAGCGAGCTTGCTCGCGAAAACGTCAACAATAACGCGTGTTTCCTGAATGAACGCGGCGCCTGAGCGTTTTTCGCGAGCAAGCTCGCTCCTACAAAAAGGGCAAGCCGGCCATCTGGAGACGGTAACCACGATGCGAAGCGAGCCGCTCTTGCTCTTGCTCTTGCTCTTGCTCTTGCTCTTGCTCTGCTTTTGATCTTGATCTTAGGCGCCCCGTTAAACCACGCTGGCCGGAATTCGACAGGGATTTGGGGGGTAAACCGGCAGGGATGCCGGTTTAGCCGCCCCGCGCCATGGATGGCGCGTGGCGGCGGCCCCCCAAATCACTGGCGGATTACGGGCACACCGAGCCTGGGCGAGGTGCCGAGTGGTGGGGCAAGAGCCTTTTGCTTACTTTTGGGCTCTTTTCAAAAGTGAGCCGCTGTAAAAGCGGAGCCCTAAGTAGCCGTTACCGCAGGAATGGATATGTACTCGGTCTGACACCCTGTATCGGCTGTCAGGCCGCTATCGCAGGCAAGCCAGCTCCCACAGTTGGATTGCGGGGTGTCAGGTAGGTAAATGTCGGCTGGCAGCCCGTCATCGCAGGCGAGCCAGCTCCCACAGTTGGATTGCGGGGTGTCAGGTAGGTAAATGTCGGCTGGCAGAGCGTCAGGCAGCGCTGCGGATCTTGTGCAAAGCATCCGCCACCCATTGACCAAACGCATCCACCGGCCCTTGCAGGTTGCCGAGAAAATGCGGATAGATCAGCCACAAATCCATCACCGGCTTGAAGTCCTTGAGGGGCATCGCCGCCAGGTGCTCGCGATGAGCACTGCGTTCCAGCAACGGACGTGGCACCAGGCCAAGGCCGAGGCCGTCGGCCACCAGGCCCAGTTGCAGTTCGGTGCCGAAGGTTTCCAGGTTCACCCGCAGCGCCAGGCCCTGGTCAGACAAGGTGCGCTGCAACCCCGCACGGAACCCGCAACCGTCCGGGTTGAGGATCCAACCGCTCTGGTACACGTCCGCCAGCTTGCAAGGCTTCTTCGGCAACTGCGCCTTGGCACAGACCACCACCAACTCCATCTTGCCGATGGACTCACCGACCAGGTTGTCCGGGAAGATCTTGCCTGCGGGGAACAACGCCACCGCCGCATCCAGTTCGCCGCGTTCAATCTTGCCGACCAATTGGCTGCCCCAGCCGGTGGCAACCTGGGCGCGCAAGTCGGCGTATTCGCTGCGCAGATGCTTGAGTGCGTCCAGCAGCACCACATCGCCGATGGTCTGCGGTACGCCCAGGCGCAGCACGCCGGTGGGCGGTGCATCGGTGGCCACCAGTTCGCGCAGGGCATCCATCTCGCGCAGGATCAACCGGCATTGCTCATAGACCCGGGTACCGATCAGCGTTGGCTTGAGGGGCTTGGTGTTGCGGTCGAACAACTCCACTCCCAGGGCCTGCTCGAAGTTCTGCACGCGGCGGGTGATGGCTGGCTGGGTCAGCTGCAACGACGCGGCGGCATGGCTGATGGACTGGCAACGAATCACTTCGACAAAGGCATCGATATCGTCAATTTTCATTTGGGCCGCACATACAGATCAGTCATTAAGATGTGCGTGAAGCATAGTGGCCGCACACAGGTCTGGATAGCCCAGCCAGTGATCAATAACGTCTAACACTATTCAAACCGGTTCTAAATTACCTCCGGCTATAAGCTAATCATTAAAAAATAGCATATTAAAAATAAACATTATGCTTAGATAAAAGCATACCAACAGCCCGATGGAATGGTCATGACCCAGGCCCGACACCCCGAGAGACTCAGAGCCTTCATAGGCGCCCTGGCGGAATTGATCGACGGCAACCCGCGTGAAGGCGACCTGCTGCACCGTGGCGGCAAGCTGCTGGCGCAACTGGTCAGCCACGATGATTGGCTGCCCGACGAGTTCGCCCAGCCCGACCCCGAGCGCTACCAGCAATTTTTGCTGCATGCCGATTCGCGCCAGCGGTTCAGCGTGGTCAGCTTTGTATGGGGGCCAGGGCAACGCACGCCGATTCATGATCACAGGGTGTGGGGTCTGATCGGCATGTTGCGCGGCGCGGAGGTTTCCCAGGGGTTTGCCCGGGCACCGGGCGGCGGCCTGGTAGCGCAAGGCGAACCCGTGCAATTGCTGCCGGGCCAGGTCGAGGCGGTGTCGCCCAAAGTCGGCGATATCCATCAGGTCAGCAATGCCCACGGCGACCAAGTGTCCATCAGCATCCACGTATACGGCGCCAATATCGGCGCGGTGCGCCGGGCGGTGTATCAACCCGACGGCAGCGAGAAACTGTTTATCTCCGGTTATTCCAACGCCTATCTCCCGAACATCTGGGACCTGTCCAAAGAAAAGAGCCCTGCCCTATGACCACCCTATCGACCCGCAGCTTTGCGCAGATTCGCCAGGCCCTGTTGGCACGCGAAGAAGTCGCGCTGATCGACGTGCGCGAAGAAGCCCCCTTTGCCGAGGCCCATCCGCTGTTCGCCGCGAATATCCCCTTGTCCAAGCTGGAACTGGAGGTGTACGCGCGCATTCCACGCCGCGATACCCAAGTCACCCTGTACGACAACGGCGAAGGGCTGGCCCAGCGCGCCGCCGAACGCCTGGTTGCACTGGGCTACACCCAGGTCAGCCTGCTGGAGGATGGGCTGGACGGTTGGCGTCGGGCCGGTGGCGAGCTGTTTATCGACGTCAATGTACCCAGCAAGGCGTTTGGCGAACTGGTGGAGAGCCAGCGCCACACACCGTCCCTGGCCGCCGAAGAGGTCCAGGCCCTGCTCGACAGCCAGGCCGATGTGGTGGTGCTCGATGCGCGCCGCTTCGACGAATACCAGACCATGAGCATCCCCAGCAGCATCAGCGTGCCGGGGGCCGAGTTGGTGTTGCGCGCCCGTGAGCTGGCGCCCGATCCGTCTACGCGCATTATCGTCAATTGCGCCGGGCGCACCCGCAGCATTATCGGCACTCAGTCGTTGATCAACGCCGGCCTCCCCAACCCGGTGGCAGCCCTGCGCAACGGCACCATCGGCTGGACCTTGGCCGGGCAGACCCTCGACCATGGCCAGGCGCGCCGCTTTGCGCCGACCTCGGAAAACCATCGCCAACTCGCCGCCCAAAAGGCACATGGTGTTGCCGATAAAGCCGGGGTCAAGCGTGCGACGCTCAATGATCTGCACCGCTGGCAACAGGACGCGACCCGCACCACCTACCTGTTCGATGTGCGCACCGCAGAAGAATTCGAAGCCGGCCACCTGCCGGGCGCCCGCGCCACCCCGGGCGGGCAACTGGTGCAGGAAACCGACCACGTTGCCAGTGTGCGCGGTGCGCGCCTGGTACTGGTGGACGACGACGGTGTGCGCGCCAATATGTCCGCGTCGTGGCTGGCCCAGTTGGGCTGGCAGGTGTACGTATTGGATGACCTGCAAGCGGAGCACTTCAGCGAGCGCGGCGCATGGGTCGCGCCAGTACCGCCGCCGCCCCAGGCCGAACTGATCAGCCCCCACACCCTTGCCGACTGGCTCGGCCATGGCGACACGCAGGTGCTGGACTTCACGGCCAGCGCCAACTACGTGAAACGTCATATCCCCGGCGCTCGGTGGGTGCTACGCGCGCAACTGCCCGAGGCCCTGAGCAAGGTACCGAGCGCCCAGCGCTATGTGTTGACCTGCGGCAGCAGCCAACTGGCGCGCCTGGCCGTGCCGGAAGTCGAGGCCCTTACCGGCAAGCCGGTCTTTTTGCTGCAGGACGGCACGGCCGGCTGGATCCAAGCGCAACTGCCCCTTGAGTCAGGCGAAAGCCACTTGGCGTCCCCGCGTATCGACCGCTACCGCCGCCCTTACGAAGGCACCGACAACCCTCGGGAAGCCATGCAGGCTTACCTGGATTGGGAGTTCGGCCTCGTGGAACAACTGGCCCGCGACGGCACCCATGGTTTCTACGTGATCTGATTCACCGCTGCACCGTTTCGCTCAACCGACCCCTTCTCCAGGCGGAGGTACTTTCCTTTACCCAACGCCTGGAGTTTTTCCCATGCTGTACGCCATTCCATTCAAACGCCTGTTGCTGGGCGCTGCCCTCGCCCTCGGCCTGCTTTCCACCGTCCAGGCTGGCGACCTGCAACCGCTGCGCGTGGCCAACCAGAAATCCACGATCAAGGCGCTGCTGGAAGCCTCGGGCGAAAGCCAGAACGTGCCCTACGAGATCAAATGGTCGGAATTCCCCTCGGCCTCGCCCCTGGGCGAAGCGCTGAACGCCGGCGCTGTGGATATCGGCGCCCTGGGCGATGCCCCTTATGTGTTCGCCCTCGGCGCCGGTGCCTCGATCAAGGTGATCAGCATCATCCATGCCGAGGGCCGTAACACCACGGCGCTGCTGGTGCCCAAGGATTCGCCGATCAAGAGCGCGGCCGACCTCAAGGGCAAGAAGATCGTCACCGGGCGCGGCTCCATCGGGCACTACCTGGCGATCAAGGCCCTGAACGATGCCGGGCTGACCACCCAGGATGTGCAGTTCATCTTCCTGCTGCCCGCCGAGTCCCGGCTGGTACTCGACAACGGCACCGCCGATGCCTGGGCGACGTGGGACCCTTACACCACCGTGGTCACCTCACAGAGCAATGCTCGCGTGCTGGTGAGCGGCAAGCACCTGCTGAGCAATCATCTGTACTTCGCCGCCACCGGCCAAGCCATTGCCGACAAGCGCGTGCAACTGGACGACTTTGTCGCCCGCATTGATCGCGCCTACGCCTGGGCCAATACCCATCCCGAGCAATACGCCGCTGCCCAGGCCAAGATCACTGGCCTGCCACTGGCCGTGCATATAGAAGTGGCCCAGGACACCCATCTTTCCCCGGTCACGATTGACGATACGGTGATCCATGGCCTGCAAGCCACCGCCGACACCTATGTAAAAGAAGGCCTGCTGAGCAAACACATCGACGTCTCCCAGGGCTTCGATTCCAGCTTCAACGCCAAGCGTATCCCCCTCGAACAAGCCTCGCGCTAAGGAGCAGAACATGAGCAAGCCACGTCAATTGAAACTCGGTGCCATGGTGCACGGTGTCGGCCACGGTTGGGGCGAATGGCGCCACCCGCAGGCACAACCCGACGCCAGCACCAATTTCGGCTTCTACAAGCAGCAGACCGAACTGGCCGAAGCCGCCCGGTTCGACTTCGTGTTCATCGCCGACAGCCTGCATATCCACCCCAAGTCCAGCCCCCATTACCTCAACCGTTTCGAGCCGCTGACGATCCTCTCGGCCCTGGCCGCGCTGACCACTCATATCGGCCTGGTCGCCACCGTGACCGTCAGCTACACCGAGCCTTACCAGGTAGCACGCCAGTTCGCCTCCCTGGACCACATCAGCGGCGGCCGCGCCGGCTGGAACGTCGTCACCTCGTGGCTGAGTGGCACCGCCGATAACTTCGGCAAGGCCGAGCATCCGCCCCACGCCGTGCGCTACCGCATCGCCAAGGAACACCTGAATGTGGTCAAGGGCCTGTGGGATTCCTGGGAGGACGACGCCTTTGCCTATAACAAGCACAGCGGCGAATTCTTCACCCCAGGCAAGTTGCATGCGCTTAACCACAAGGGCGAATTCTTCTCGGTCAAAGGCCCGCTGAACATCGCGCGTTCGCGCCAGGGCCAACCGGCGATTTTCCAGGCGGGCACTTCGGAGGATGGGCGTAACTTTGCCGCCGAAAACGCCGATGCGATTTTTGTGCATGTGGAAACTATCGATGAGGCGAAGGCCTACAGCGCCGATTTGAAACGCCGCGCCAAGGGCTTTGGCCGCGACCCGGACAGCCTGTCGATCCTGCCGGGCATCCGCCCGATTGTCGGGCGCGATGCCGCCGAAGTGGAAAGCCGCTACCAGCAAGCCGTGGCGCTGGTCACCGTGGAAGACGCCATTGTCGCCCTCGGCCGGCCGTTCAACGACCATGATTTCAGCCAGTACCCGCTGGATGCGCCCTTCCCTGAACTGGGCGACCTGGGCGCCAACAGCCAGAAAGGTGGCTCCGAACGTATCAAGCAACTGGCCCGTGACGAAGGCCTGACCCTGCGCGAAGTGGCCCTGCGTTTCTCGCGGCCCCAGCGCGACTTTGTCGGCACCCCGGAACAGGTCGCGGATGCCATCCAGACCTGGTTCGAGAGCGGCGCCAGCGATGGTTTCATCATCAACTCGGTACTGCCGGATGGCCTGCAGTATTTCACTGAGTTGGTGGTGCCGGTGCTTCAACAGCGAGGGTTGTTCCGTACCGAGTACAGCGGCCACACCCTACGGGACAACCTCGGCCTGGAAGTGCCAGCGAACCGCTACAGCGTGATCGAAGCCACCGAACAAGCCCTGGCCTGAATACTACCCCCTGTAGGAGCGAGCTTGCTCGCGAAGAACGCCCACGATAACGCGCACTTCCTGAATAAACGCGGCGCCTGTGAGTTTTTCGCGAGCAAGCTCGCTCCTACAAGGGGGTCAGGGCTTGCCACCCTCCCACATTTTTGACCGAGTACAGACTTATGACTCAACCGTCTCTCAAGGCTGTGGAAGCCATCGATTTCGACGCCCTGCTTGATCATCTCAGCGCCGAGCTGGCCAGTACCGCGCCCCTCTATGACGAAAGCGGCGCCTTCCCCCACGCTAATTTCAAGCTCCTGCACCAACACCAACTCATCGCCCTGACCGTGCCGAAAAAACTCGGCGGCGGTGGCGCCAGCCTGTCCCAGGCGCGCAAGGTCATTAGCGCCATCGCCAAGGGCGAACCGTCCACGGCATTGATCCTGGTGATGCAATACCTGCAACACGCCCGCCTGCAAGACAACCAGAGCTGGCCCGCACACCTGCGCGTGCAGGTCGCGCAGGAGGCGGTGCAGAACGGCGCGCTGATCAATGCCCTGCGTGTCGAACCTGACCTTGGCACCCCAGCCCGTGGCGGTTTGCCGGCCACCACCGCCGTGCGCACCGCCGACGGCTGGCGTATCAGTGGGCGCAAGCTCTACTCCACCGGCAGCCATGGCCTGAGCTGGTTCAGCGTGTGGGCGCGCAGCGATGACGCCGACCCGCTGGTAGGCGCCTGGCTGGTGCCCAAGGCCAGCCCCGGCGTCAGCATCATCGACACCTGGGACCACTTGGGCATGCGCGCCACCTGCAGCCATGAGGTGGTGTTGGACAACGTATGGGTGCCCCTGGACCATGCGGTCAGCGTCAGCCCCTGGAGCGCCCCGCAAGCGGAGCTGGATGGCGAAGGATTCCTCTGGATGTCGGTGTTGTTGTCCTCGGTGTACGACGCCGTGGCCCAGGCGGCACGAGACCGGCTGGTGGACTGGCTGGAGGAGCGCAAGCCGTCGAATCTCGGCGCGGCACTGTCCACCCTGCCGCGTTTTCAGGAGACCGTCGGCCATATCGACACTTTGCTGTTCGCCAACCGTAGCCTGCTCGATGCTGCTGCCGCAGGCCACACGCCGACGGCCAATGCCGCACAAGTGAAGTACCTGGTGACCGGCAATGCGATCCGTGCGGTCGAGCTGGCCATCGAAGCCTCGGGCAACCCTGGCCTATCACGGCACAGCCCACTGCAACGGCATTACCGCGATGTGCTGTGCAGCCGCATCCACACTCCGCAAAATGACGCCGTGCTGCAAGGCGTCGGCAAAGCTGTGTTCAACCAGCGCCAAAAGGAACGCACATGAGCCAGGTGATTATTGCCAGCCAACTGGACGAAGATTACAACCAGGTGATCCGGGAGCGCCTTGCCCCACTGCACCCCGAAGCCCAGGTAATCGGCGTGCCGGTCGGTGTGCCCAGTGACTTGCCGGCCCACGCCAATATCCTGCTGCTGCGCCCGATCAATGTGCGGGGCTACACCGCCCCCGACACCCCGCCACCGGGCTGGCCCTACGGCGCACAGTGGGTGCACCTGGTGTCGTCGGGTATCGACTTCTACCCCCAGTGGCTATTCAACGGCCCACCCGTGACCACTTCCCGTGGCAGCGCCGCCGATAACCTGGCCGAGTTCGCCCTGGCGGCGATCTTTGCCGCGGCCAAGCATTTGCCGGACATCTGGGTAAAGGATGCCCAGTGGCAGTTCACCGCGCTGCGCCCGCTCAAGGGCACCACGCTGGGCCTTTTGGGCTTTGGCGCGATTGGCACAAGCCTGGCGCAAAAGGCTCTGGCACTGGGGCTCAAGGTGGTGGCGCTGCGTCAAAGCACAACCCCGTTCGGCCTCGATGGCGTGGAAGCGGCCAAGGACATCCACGACCTGTTTGCCCGCGCCGATCACCTGGTGGTGGCGGCCCCCCTGACCGAAGCAACGCGGCATATCATCGATCGTAATGTACTGGCCAGCGCAAAGCCGGGGCTGCACCTGATCAATATCGCCCGCGGTGGCCTGCTCGATCAGCAAGCGCTGTTGCACGCGTTGGATAACAACCAGATCGGCCTGGCTTCCCTCGACGTCACCGAGCCAGAGCCACTGCCCGATGGGCATCCGCTGTACAGCCATCCGAGGGTACGGCTGTCGCCGCATACTTCGGCTATTTCGACCCGCAGCAAGGAGGAAATTGCGGATACGTTCCTGGCTAATCTGGAACGGTATGTGGCGGGCCTTGAGTTAAGTAACCTCGCGAATGTCTGACGGCTTGCCCGCAAAGGGGGGGCCAGCCACTGAATATTCAACTGAGCCACCGCTATCGCCGGCAAGCCAGCTCCCACAGGTTTTGGGAAGGTGGCTGGAGAAGTTCATTTGATGCGGTAGTGGAAGGTGTTGCGCACTGCCGGTACGGCAACAGCTTTGCCATCGACGATTCTCGGCTGGTAGCGAAAAGTATTGGCCGCCGCCAATGAGGGCCTGATGAACAACGGGTGACAGCCTTCCAATACCTTGGGGTTTTCCACGTGCCCCTGGGTGTTGACGGTGTACTCCACCGAGCAGTCGCCTTCGATGTTCTTGTCCAGGGCGCGTTCGGGGTAGTCGGGGGCGGCCTTGCTCAAGGGTTGGTACTGGCGGCTGTCGAATGCAGGGGTAGGCGCAGGCACGGCGGCTCGGGCTTTTTCCGAAGCGGCACGCTCCTGACTCAGACGTTGCTGTTCCAACGCCCGATTGTGCTGCTCGGTCGCCATGCGCTGCTGTTGTTGCTCGAGTTTCTTTTCTTCAACCCGCTTGCGCGCCAGCGCGGCTTTCTCGAGCTTTTGCGCCTGCACCTGCGGATCAACCGTCGGCCTGGTCGGTACCGGGATGACAACAGGTTCTGCCAGCGCGGCAGCTACGGGCTCGGGTGTCGGCACAGGCGCCGGCGCCGGAGCGGGTAAAACCACCAACTGCGTGTGCATCACCCGCGGCGCATCCACCCCTGGTCGCTCCGTCGACCAGCCCAGCATCAACGCCACTGCCACCGCACCATGCAGCGCCACGGCCAGACTCGCTGCCAGGCTTTTACGCCATAAACCATCGCCGTTGGGCGCCAAGGCCAGTGCCGGACTGTGCATGATCATCGCCGTCATTGCGGGGCCTCGGTGACGAGCCCAAGATTGCTGACGCCGCCCTTCTGCAGCACCGCCATGGCCGCCACTACACGGCCATAACCTGCATTGTCGTCAGCACGGATATACACCTGGGTATCGCTGCGCGCCGCCACCACCTGCATGACCTTGGCGCTCATTTCTTCCAGGGTCACCGCGCTGTCGGTCTGCTGGAGCGTATCCAGCTCGCCACCCAGGTTCCAGTAGTAGCCACCGTCCGCCTTCACCGACAACGTCAGGATCTGCTGGCGCGTATCGGTGGCCAGCGCCTCGGCGGCGACCTTGGGTAGTTCGATCTTCACGCCCTGGGTGAGCATGGGCGCGGTGACCATGAAGATCACCAGCAGCACCAGCATCACGTCGATGTAGGGCACCACATTCATCTCGGCCTTGGGCCCGTGCTTGCGTTGCGGCCTGATCAACATCGCTTTGCTCCTTGTTCAGGCGGCCACGGCCAGGTTGTTCGAGGTACCGCGCAGTGTGCGGTGCAGGTGCACTTGCAGCTCATTGCCAAAAGCGTAGTAGCGCGTGAGCAAAGTCTGGCTGCGGGCCGCAAAGCGGTTATAGGCGACTACTGCCGGAATCGCCGCAAACAGGCCAATGGCCGTGGCAATCAAGGCTTCTGCTATACCGGGTGCCACGGTCGATAGCGTAGCCTGTTGCACCTGCGACAAGCCGAGGAACGAATTCATGATGCCCCATACAGTCCCGAACAGGCCGATATAGGGGCTGACCGACCCCACCGTCGCCAGAAACTGCAGGCCTTTTTCCAGCTCCAGCTCCTGGTCGGTGATCGCAACCTGCAAGGCGCGCTCCACACCCTCGAGCACTGCCGGATCGTGGTGGTGCAGATGCTGGTATTCCTGCATGCCGGCAATAAAGATCGGCGCCACACCGCCCTCGCCCGCCTGCACGGTGTCGCGATACAAGGGTTGCAGGTCCGACGCCACGCGAAAGCGCGCCAGGAAGCCGTTGAGCTGCCGTTCCAGACCACGCAGTACACTGCTGCGCTGAATGATCAGGTACCAGCTGAGCAAGGAAGCCAGCAGCAAAGTGACCATCACAGCCTTGACCAACAGGCTGGCGTCGCTGATCAAACTCCAGATCGTCATATGTTCCATCGTCGCGTGCATGGTAAAGCTCCTATTCGATTAAAAACGGATGACTGCGTGATGACAGCTCAGGGTAATTTCAACGCGCGGCTCACCTCGGCCCAGGGCACGAACTTGAAGTTCTGGGCTTGCTCGGGCATGCGCTTGCGCCCGTCCTGCACCACCAGCATGCCCTGGTTCCATGGCCCGCCGAGGTTGACGGCAGTGACCTCAAGGCCATCGGTTTCCGAGGCGCCATCAATGCCGGCGGCCGCATTGAGGCCAACGCGCAAGGCGCCGCGTACAGCGAATGGCGGCTCGGCGTCCAGCACCAGGTAGCTGTCATTGCCTTGGCTGGAGACCACCAGGTAATCCCGCGCGGGGCTTTGATACAGCGCCAGGCCTTCGACATCCGCGTGCAGTTGCGGGCCGACTTTGATCACCGAAGTGAGCGTGGCCGGTTGGTCGGCACGGGCATCCATCGCCCACACGCCGACATCTTCCTCACCGATAAACAAGCGTTGGCGCTGGTCATCGGCCACACAGCCCTCGGGCTGGCTGTCGACCTTGAACTGACGCACCAACTCGCCCTGCACACGGCCAGCCGGTGCACTCAGGCGGTATTGCAGGAAGGTGCCATCCTTGTCATTGGCGAACGCGTAGAGCTCACCGCTGGCAGGCTGGTACAGACAGATGCCGTAGATGTCCTTGAGTGGCGTGGGGACCTCACCGGCTTCAAGCAACTCGCCGCTCTGGCGGTCGATGCTGAACAGGCTCAGGCTATTGCGGTCGCGATTACTCGCCACGGCCAGGTCGACGGTGTGCGTACCGAGTTTGAAGCCAGAGCGTATGTCGACATTGTTCAGGCGCCCCACTGCCAGCTCCTGCAACAGCTTGCCGTCAAGATCGTAGGCCAGCAGGCCCTGTTTCTTGTTGGTCCCCAGCACGCGACTTTTGGCCGGCGTTTCAGGGTGAACCCAGATGGCCGGGTCATCCGCCGCGTCGCCTTGGCGACCCACGGGTTCGGTCTGGCGCAGTGCGGCGACTTGCGCAAGTATCGGCGCAACCGGCACCGGCGTGGCTTGCCAGTCAAGGCGGCCCTGATAGAGCTGCTCGCTGTCGTCGTCCCGCACCAGCACCTGCCGGCCCTGTATCACCAACTGCTCCGGTTCCTTGAGGCCCGGCAAGGCCAGGCTGGGTTGCTCAACCCAACGTTCCCCGACTTGCTGGAACAGGTGCAATTGCGCGGTTTTCGAGTCCAACGCGAGCATCCCGCCCGGCACCAGTGCCATGGCGCCTGCTTCGCGCTGGGGATCGTAGAACAGCGCCACGGGCGTGCGCTTCACCTCGGCTTCCGGGTGCGCCGGGTAGGCCCACCAGCCGACGTTTTGCTCGTTCACCACCAATCGCTCGGCCGCATCATCCACTTGGCAGTATTGCGCCGATGGCGGCAGTGGCAGGCTGCGAACACGCTGCGCCTGGGCCAACAGCGTCGAACCATTGCCCACCAGCCACTGCTCGCCCTTGCCCTCTTCACCGACCAGAAACACAAACAGGTTGGCCGCCGAATCGCGATAGAGGCACAGGCTATTTACCGCGAAGTCGCGGGTCGGCAGGTACAGCGGCGTACCCCAGGTTTTGCCGGCGCCATCGAGACCGATCAGCAAGACCTGCTGGCGATCGTTATCGAGGCTTGCGATCAGCGATTGAGTGCCGGCAGCGCGGGTGTCGAGGCTGCTGAAACGGCCTTTGAAGCGCGCCAGTTCGACGCCGTTATCGTCGAGCAGCAGCAGGCCGTCGCGGGCACTGGCCGCTACGCGCTGGGTGCCGCCGGGCAGGAAGGCCACGGCTTGGGCGTTCAGGCTGGGTGCCCACGGGGTCAACGGTAGGTCAGTGGCGAACGCATTGGCGCTGCTAACCAGTACGACCAGCAGGCACAGCTTGGAAATTCTCATGAACAGACAATCCTTCGAAAACAATGGAGATCCCGTTTGGGAGGGCTTGCCCTGATGCCCTGTAGGAGCGAGCTTGCTCGCGAAAAACTCCCAGGCGCCGCATTCATTCAGGCGCCCCGCGTCATCGTTGAAGTTTTTCGCGAGCGCGCTCGCTCCTACAGGGGCCAGGGTTAGAAATGGGTGAAGGTCAGGCCCAACTTGTAGGTGGGGCCGTACTCTTCGTACTGGCCGTTGTAGCTACGGTGGCCGGTGTAGACGAAGTACGACTCGTCGGTGAGGTTCTGTGCCTCGAAGCTGACCTGCAGGTTCTTGGTCAGTGAGTAGCGCGCACTGAAATCAACGAAGGTTTGCGCGTCGACGTGCAGGTCATGGGCCTTGTCATTGATCGACGCCAACTCATACAAATAGGCCGATTTGTAATTGGCCGACAGGCGCAGGCTGAGGGTGTCGTCTTCCCAGCCGAGCATCAGGTTGCCGACCGTGTCCGACTGGTTGGGCAGGCTGATGTTGCGCTTGCGATTGCGCCCACTGGCACTGTCGAAGCCCTCGATGTCCGCGCGGGAACGGCTGAAGGTGCTGTTGGCACCGATCATCAGGCCGTTCCATGGCGCAGGCAGCCAGTCGAACTTCTGTGAGTAGGCCAGTTCCAGGCCATACAGTTTGGCGCTGTCGCCGTTGGCAAAGGTGTGCGCCTCGGCGAAGTTGGCCCAGGCACCGGTACCAGCCACGTCGGTGTTGTAGACGAAGTTCTGGATGTCTTTGTAGAACACGAAGGCCGAGACGGTACCGGCACGGCCCATGAAATGCTCGATGCCCAGGTCCAGGTTGCTTGATTCCAGAGGCTTGAGGTCCGGGTTGCCGAACGTGGCCTCGTCATCGTCAATCACAAAACCCGGGGCCAGTTGGCCAAAGGTCGGACGCACCACCGATTTGGTCCAGGCGGCGCGCACTTGGGTGTTCTTGTCAATCTGGTAGCGCGCATGCAGGCCCGGCAGCCAGTGGTGATAACGGCGCTTGGTCTCGGTGGCGCTGAACTGGCCGTCCGTGGCACCGGTGCCCTTGGCTTCGAACTCGGTACCCTCGTAACGCATACCGGCGATGAAGCGCCAGTCGTCAATATCGACGGTGTTCATCAGGTAGCCGGCATTGATGTCTTCGCGGATGGTGAAGTCGTTGACAGTGGATTCGGTCGGGTCATAGAAGTCATCGCGATTGAGGCCGCCGATCAACTGACGGATATTGCCCGCGCTGATACCTGGGCCAAAGCGGCCGAGGCGGTAGTCGACGTTGCCCTTCTGGAACTGCGTTAGGTTGAGTTGTTCATCGCTCAAGTCCTGTTCATCCAGGTCCTTGTAGACCCAGGCCTCCAGGTCATTGTCCTTGTGGCGCCGGCTGACCTTGCCGCCGAACTTGAACTGGGATGCGTAACCGCTGAGGTCATAGTCGCGGGCCAGGTCCAGGCGCAGGTTCTTCTCGGTGTCCTGGGTGTGCTGTTTTTCCCAGTCGACTTTGTCCAGGCTGAAATTGGCGGGGTCGTAGAAACCGCTACCAACGAGCGGGCGCGGCTTGGCCGTGTCGTAGAAGCCGCTGTCGGCAAAGTCACCGCCGTCGAAGGTCGCACCGGCAATATGCCCCGGGCTGTCTTCACTGGAGCGGCTGTAACCGGCCTGGCCGCTCAGGGTCCACAGGCCGAGCATGCGTTCACCGCCCACTACGTAGGACTGGATTTGCTGGGTTTCCTCGCGGTTCTTGAGCTTGCGCTTGCCCTCGGCTTCGCCCAATTCGCCGGGCGCTTGCGGGTCTGCAAACTCGAGGCTGGCAGCGTTGCGGGTTTCGGTGTCCTTGTAGCGACTGTAGAGGGTGCGCAGGTAGTAGCTGCTGAGGTCATCGGGCTTGTAATCGAAGTTAAGGCCACCACCCGCGCGTTCACGGCTGATGTCGTAGTCGCGCTGCTCGAATTCGTTGAGCCGGGCGCCGTTGCTGAAGTCCCAGGCGCCGCCGGTTTCGACGTTGTCCGAGCCGAAATCACGCTTCTGCCAACTGAGGGCCGCGGCCACGCCAAAGTTGTCGATACCGTCGCCGAGGCTGAACCGGTTACTGGCGGCGCCGGAGAATTTGGGGCTGGTCTGGTGCGTGTTCTTGTCGTAGCTGGCCTCGGTGCTGCCGGTATAGAACAGGCCCTTGTGGTCGAACGCCGAAAGGCTTTTCACATCGACGGTGCCGCCGAGGGAGTTGGCGTCCATGTCCGGTGTGAGCGTCTTGATCACGGACAGCGACTGCACCAACTCCGAAGGCAGAACATCGAGGGCCACGGCGCGGCGCTCGCTCTCGGGGGATGGCACCAGGGTGCCGTTGATGGTCACGCTGTTGAGGTCCGGGCCCAGGCCGCGCACGCTGACAAAGCGGCCTTCGCCCTGGTCACGTTCAACGCTGATGCCCGGCAAGCGCTGCACCGCCTCGGCAACGTTCTCATCCGGCAACTGGGCGACGCCGTCGGCATGCACCACGCTCTTGATACTGTCGGAAGAGCGCTGCTCCTTGAGGGCGCTGTCGATCGCAGCGGCTTGGCCGACCACATCGACATGCTCGGTGGCCGCTTCCGCGGCGTTGAGCCGCTCGCAGGCTATCGCCAGAGCCAAGGCGGTAAGCGTAAAGCTGACGAGCCCGGTGCGCTTGTACATGAAACCCTCCCCAAGAATCCGTTGGCGCCAGGCAAGGGGCCCGGCAACTGGGAGGGCACGCTAGGGGGCAGGCGTGACGGTTCTGTGACAAGGTTGCGGGCAGAGCCTGTCAAAGCGGGGTTTACAGGCTTCTGGAGCGGATAAATGAGCTGAAATGACCTCAGTCAGATGCGGGAGCAAGCGGGCTTGCCTGCGATAGCGGCCGGACAGCCGATGCTTATCTCTCTGACACCCCACAGTCCAAATGTGGGAGCTGGCTTGTCTGCGAAGACGGCAGTTCAATCGACAGAGAAGTCGAATGTGCCGCCCAGGTAACCACGATGCGAAGCGAGCCGCTCTTGATCTGCTCTTGATCTTGATCTTAGGCGCCCCGTTAAACCACGCTGGCCGGAATTCGACAGGGATTTGGGGGGTAAACCGGCAGGGATGCCGGTTTAGCCGCCCCGCGCCATGGATGGCGCGTGGCGGCGGCCCCCCAAATCACTGGCGGATTACGGGCACACCGAGCCTAAGCGAGGTGCCGAGTGGTGGGGCAAGAGCCTTTTGCTTACTTTTGGGCTCTTTTCAAAAGTGAGCCGCTGTAAAAGCGGAACCCTAAGTGGCCGTTATCGCAGGAATGGATATGTACTCGGTATAACAGTGTCGCCTGTCAGGTCGCCATCGCAGGCAAGCCAGCTCCCACATGGGCTCTATGTCCAGCTAAAAAATAGGCCGAGGGCATGAGCTGATTCGACCCTCCCCGCCCGTCATCCAACCGTCACATCCATCTGCTGTGCTGACGCCCATTACTCATTTGCCCAAGGACCCGTGGCCATGTTTTCCGTGCTCAAACCCCACCGCTGGAAACTCGCATTGCTCCTGATCGCCGCCAACCTCGGGCTGATCCTGCACCTGGCCTGCGGCGAGCTCAAGAGCGTCAGCGAATGGGTGTGGCTGGATATCATCGGCGAAGGCGGTTCGGCGCTGCTCGCGCTGATCTGGCTGGGCCTGGTATTGAAAAGCCGCCCCGCCGGACGGGTCACCCAATACCTGGCGCTGGGGCTGTCGTGCATCTTTTTTTCCTGGTGGATCGACAGCCTCGACGAATTCATCCGCCTGCCTGACAGCATCTCCTGGGATCACTGGCTGGAGTCAGGGCCAATGCCGGTGGGCATGATCCTGCTGACGATTGGCATTTATCACTGGCACCACGAACAACTGGCGATCAGCGCACAGATGGAAAAACGCGAGCGGTTGTTTCGCGAGCATCGGCTGTTCGACAAACTCACGCCCCTGGCCGGTGCCGACTACCTCAAGCGCCAACTCGCCGACAGCCTGCGCGACAGCCAAGCGCAGCAACAACCACTGTCGTTGTTGGCCCTGGACCTGGACAACTTCGCCACCATCAACCAGGCCTACGGGCATGCCGAGGGTGATGCGGTGCTACAGGCGGTCAGCCATGTGCTGCTGCTCAACCTGCGCCGCCAGGACCTGTTGTGCCGCCTGGCGGGCGATCGTTTTGTGGTGCTGCTGCCCAACACCGGCGAGCGCCAGGCCCAGGGCGTGGCGCTGGAGTTGCAACACGCGGTGCAGAGCCTCGCCCACAAGACCCGGCAACAGGGCGAACGCCTGCAACTGACGGCGACCACGGCGGTGGTGATGGCCTTGCAAGAGTCACCCCACGAGCTGCTCAAACGGCTGAATATCGGCCTGGCCCGGGCCAAGCAACCCCTTGCGAAAAGTGCCTGAAATGGCCGTGAAAACCAGCTGGTATGAAAACGACAGCCGCTTCATCCCCGGTCACTATCAACCCGCCACGTTGATCGACCTGGGCTTGTCCCGGGACATCGACAGCCATCGCCTACTGCGCGGCACCGGCCTGTTCCACGAAGACATCCTAGCCGGCAATGCGCGATTGAGCCCGCAGCAGTTCCTGGGTTTGATCGGCAACAGCCGCAAACTGCTGGATGCCGATGACAGCAGTTTCCTGTTTGGCCAACGCCTGCTGCCCGGCTACTATGGCGCCGCCAGTCATGCCCTGGGGCATGCACAGAACCTTCATCAGGCCCTGGATATCCTGATCCAGCAACAAGTGCTGCTCAGCCCGCTGGCCACGCTGCAACTGGAGCTGGATGAGCACCACGCTTACCTGTATTGGTTGGACAGTTGCGGCGCCGGCGAACACTGGCGCTTTCTGCTCGAAGCCAGCATGACTTCACTGGTTGCCATGAGCCAATGGCTCAGCGGCCAGCGCTTGCCGTGGGTGTGCAGCTTCAGCCACGCCGAACCTCGGTATGTCGAGCAATACTGGGTGCATCTGGGCGAACACACGCGCTTCGAACGCCCTCTGAACATGATGTGCCTCCCCCGTGAATACCTCACCCACACCTGGCCGGGTGCTTCGGCCACGGCGGGCCAAGTCGCGCGCCAGCAAGCCCTTGAACAAATCGAGCAACTGGGCTTTGCCACAAGTTTTCTGGACTGCCTCGATGCCTACCTGCGCGAACACGTGCGCCAGCCACCAAGCCTGGAACAGGCCGCCCACACCTTCGCCATGAGCCCGGCCACGCTAAAGCGCAAGTTGCAACGGCACGACACCGGTTTTCAGCAACAGGTCGACCGGGTGCGCAAGCATGTGGCGTTGCACCTGTACCAGGCCAAGGGGTGGAGTAACGAGCAAGTAGCGGCGTACCTGAATTTCAACGATGCGGCGAATTTTCGGCGCTCGTTCAAGCGGTGGACGGGCAGCACGCCCAACCTGATCCGCCAACTGTTCAGCAGCCGCTAGCCAGGCGTTCGCGCAGGAACTCCACCAGCGCTTGCACCGGGCGTGAACTCTGGCGGTGCTGCGGGTACACCGCCGACAGGGTCAAGGCCTCAGGAGCGAAGTCCTCCAGTACCTTGACCAGACGCCCATCCTTCAAGGCCTCGCTGACAATGAACGTCGGTAGGTAGGTAACGCCCAAACCGGCTATCGCGGTATCGCGCAGCAGGTCACCGTTGTTGACGCGCATGCGCCCACTGACGCTCAACGCTTGCACCTTGCCTTTGAAACGCCATTGCACCTGACGGCCGTGGCCGTAAGGCAGGCAGTCGTGCGTGGCTAAATCCTCGGGTTTCAATGGCGTCCCCCGCAGCGCCAGGTAGTCGGGGCTGGCGCAATACACCCGCTCGATAGCGGCGATCCGCCGGGCGATCAGGGTGGAGTCTTCCAGGGTGCCGATGCGCAGCACCAGGTCGTAGCCTTCGCCGATCAAGTCCACCGGGCGGTCGCTCAGGTCGACTTCAACGCAGACCTGCGGATGCTGGCGCAGGAACAACGGCAACAAGCAACCCAGGTGCGCCATGGCGAACGACAAGGGTGCACTGAGGCGAATGGTGCCGCGGGGTTCGCTGTTCTGGCCGGCGATGCCCTGCTCCACTTGCTCCACCTCACCGAGCAGGCGCAAGGCCGACTCGTAGTAACTCTGGCCCAGCGGCGTGACGTCCAGGCGCCGTGTGGAGCGGTTGAGCAGACGTACGCCCAGGCGGTCTTCCAGTTGGATCAGGCGGCGGCTGACGAATTGCTTGGACAAGCCCAATTGCTCGGCGGCGGCAGTGAAACTGCCGGATTCCATGACCTGGCAGAACAGGCGCATGTCTTCGAAGGGGTTCATTGTCGCTTCTCAGGGGACGATAGGCTGTTTTATAGCCCGTCAGTGGTCACACCACAAACCAAAATGTGAACACCATCAAATGTTTGAGCTGTGTCAGGCGCTGATGTTGTGGGCAATATAAACCCATGTGGGAGCTGGCTTGCCTGCGATAGCGGTGTATCAGCCAGCAATACTGTTGACTGATGCATCGCAATCGCGGGCAAGCCCAGCTCCCACAGGGTTTTGCGGTGTTTTACAGAGCAGGTTACTTGGCAGCGAACGCCGAGTAGCTGTTCATCAGGTTGCGGTAGTTGGGAATGCGCGGCGAAAGCAGGTTGGCCAGGCCTTCCATGTCGTTGCGCCAGTCCACTTGCAGCTCGCAGGCCACCGAGAACCAGTTGACCAGTTGCGCACCGGCGGCGGTCATACGCGCCCAGGCGGCTTGTTGCACGGTTTCGTTGAAGGTGCCGGAAGCGTCGGTGACCACGAAAACCTCGAAGCCTTCGTCAAGGGCACACAGGGTCGGGAATGCCACGCACACGTCGGTCACCACACCGGCAATGATGATCTGCTTGCGGCCGGTCGCCTTGACGGCCTTGACGAAATCTTCGTTGTCCCATGCGTTGATCTGGCCAGGGCGCGGAATGTACGGCGCGTCGGGGAACAGTTCTTTGAGCTCAGGCACCAGCGGGCCGTTGGGGCCGCTTTCAAAGCTGGTGGTCAGGATGGTCGGCAGGTTGAAGAACTTCGCCACGTCGGCCAGGGCCAGCACGTTGTTCTTGAACTCGTTGGGGGAGAAATCCTGCACCAGGGAGATCAGGCCGGTCTGGTGATCAACCAACAGCACAACAGCATCGTCTTTGTTCAAGCGCTTGTAAGTCATGGGTAACTCCTTTGGGGATGGGGTGTTTTTCAAAAAGCAAAGCAGGAGCAGCCGAACGCCCCCCAGAAACCCTGGAAGTCGCTGACCGGCACGCTGGAAAGGCGCGCTTTTTCATGGCTGTGGGCATGCACGCCACAAGGGCCGCTGCACTGGTGAACCTGGGCCTGCATCGGCGACGTCGGGCGCCAGTGCCCTGGCACCTTGACCACCGGCGACCAGTCGGGCAGCACCGGTACCCGTGGCGGTGCGAAATCTTCGAAGTCGCCAGCGCCGTACACGACCTTGCCGCCGACCACTGTCAGCACCGACTCGATCCACTTGATAGCTTCTTCCTCGACACTGAAAAAGTCCGCCGACAACGCGGCGACATCCGCCAATTGACCGACCTTGATCTGGCCTTTCTTGCCCTGCTCGGACGAGAACCAGGCGCTGCCGTGGGTGAACAGCTCCAATGCGGTAAGGCGCGGCAAGCCCTCGGCGTGCAGCTCCAGGCCACCGACAGTACGGCCGCTGACCATCCAGTACAGCGAGGTCCAGGGGTTGTAGCTCGACACGCGGGTGGCATCGGTGCCCGCCCCAACCGGCACGCCTTCGGCCAGCATGCGCTTGATCGGCGGTGTGGCTTCGGCGGCCTTGGCGCCGTAGCGCTCGACAAAGTATTCGCCCTGGAACGCCATGCGATCCTGAATCGCAATACCGCCACCGAGGGCACGCACACGTTCGATGTTTTTCGGGGTGATGGTTTCGGCGTGGTCGAAGAACCACGGCAAGCCATTGAACGGAATATCGCGGTTGACCTTCTCGAACACGTCAAGCATGCGCGAGATGGACTCGTCGTAAGTGGCGTGCAGACGGAACGGCCAGCGCTGTTCCACCAGGTGGCGCACCACCGGTTCCAGCTCCTGTTCCATGGTCAGCGGCAGGTCCGGGCGGGGCTCGAGGAAGTCTTCAAAGTCCGCCGCCGAGAACACCAGCATCTCGCCGGCCCCGTTATGGCGCAGGTAGTCATCGCCCTGATGCAGGGTGACGCTGCCGGTCCAGTTCTTGAAGTCGCTGAGCTCTTCCTTGGGCTTCTGGGTGAACAGGTTGTAGGCGATGCGCACCGTCAACTGTTGATCCTTGGCCAGTTGCTCGATCACCGCGTAGTCATCGGGGTAGTTCTGGAAGCCGCCGCCGGCATCGATGGCGCTGGTCAGGCCCAGGCGATTGAGTTCCCGCATGAACTGGCGGGTGGAGTTGACCTGGTATTCCAAAGGCAGTTTCGGGCCCTTGGCCAAGGTCGCATACAGGATCATCGCGTTAGGCCGCGCCACCAGCATGCCGGTGGGGTTGCCGTTGCTGTCGCGCACGATCTCACCGCCCGGCGGGTTCGGCGTGTCCTTGGTGTAGCCCGCCACCCGCAGGGCTGCGCGGTTGAGCAAGGCGCGGTCGTACAAGTGCAGCACGAACACCGGGGTGTCCGGGGCGGCCTGGTTGAGTTCTTCCAGGGTGGGCATGCGCTTTTCGGCGAACTGGAATTCGTTCCAACCGCCCACCACGCGCACCCATTGCGGCGTGGGCGTGCGGTCGGCCTGGTCCTTGAGCATGCGCAAGGCATCGGCCAGGGACGGCACGCCTTCCCAGCGCAGTTCAAGGTTGTAGTTCAACCCGCCACGAATCAGGTGCAAGTGCGAGTCGTTGAGGCCGGGAATTACGGTGCGGCCCTTGAGGTCGATGACCTGGGTGCCGCTGCCGCGCAGGGCCATGGCTTCGCCGTCGGTACCCACGGCGACAAAGCGCCCTTGGTGGATGGCCACGGCGGTGGCGCGTGGGTTTTCCCGGTCCACGGTGTGGAACTGGCCATTGAACAGAATCAGATCGGCGTTCATAGGGTTTCCTTTACAGAGGCTTCAAGCCAGGGAGCGAACAGGCGGGTGGCCGCCGGCATCAGCAGGTACACCACCAGCAACACGATGGTCAGCGTGACCAGGAAGGTGGAGACCACGTAATTGGACAGAAACGGGTGCAACCGCAGGATCGGCCCCCAGATAAACGGCAGCAGCAGGGTTTGCGGCAGGATCACAAACAGGCTGACCACCGCCTGCTTCCAGCGCGGCGGCTTGGCACCACCCTCGGCCTGGGGCGTGAACCAGAATTCATTGGCCGCGCCGATTTCCGTCTGGTCGCCGTCCGCCAGCATGGGCGCGGCTTCGTCGATCAGGGCCTGGCGTTGCGGGGAACCGAGCCACAGCTCAAGGGCGCTGGTGGAGCGATAGCGCAGCACGCAAGTGAACAGCGCCATGCCGTTTTGCTGGCTGCGCACCACGTCAACACCAAGGTGCCCAGGGCGTTCGCCCGCGATGCGCACGATGCGGCGCAACCAGGCTTCGTACTCGACTTCAAAACCGGGTTTGACCCGGTGCTTGACGACCAGGGTGACGACTTCGTCGGGGCTGGTGTTGGTGGTTGAATCCATGGCTGAGTGCTTCCCCGGGGTATTGAGCGATGGGGAGAGTCTGGCGGCTTGGCGGCTGGGGAGAATTGGATGTATGTGCTGTTTGGCTTGTTGCAGGAGCGGGCTTGCGCGCAAAAAACGTCAACGATAACCCCTACTTTCTGAATAAACGTGGCGCCTGGGAGTTTTTCGCGAGCAAGCTCGCTCCTGCAATTGCCGGCAAATCTATGTGGCCCGCGCCATATGCTCCGCAATCCTGCCCCTCAACCACCGCTCCGCCGGGTCGTTGTCATGCACCCCGCTCCACACCATCGACAGTTCCGCCGCATCAATCGCAAACGGCGGGTCCTCGGCGCGCAGACGTGTGCCTTCGGTCAGCGCGCACCCGGCGTAATCCGGCACGGGCGCGATAATCTGCGTCCCCGCCCGCAACGCCCGTAACCCCCTGAACTGCGGCACCGCCAGTACCACGCCGCGCGACCGGCCCCTGCGGGCCCGGTCCAGGGCGATATTTCCGCCCAGGTCACCCGAGAACGAC